>DASSFG010000412.1:0-13278 GCA_035694685.1 Pirellulales bacterium | reverse complement strand
AGTCCGCCGGGAGCACCGAGGCTGCTTGGCTCGGCGCTGATCAAGTTCGGTCCTCCTCCGCCTATGCCCGACATACGCGAGCTGGTTTGTCCGCCCACCGCGCCGTAGGGTCCAAAGCCGTAGGAGAAGGCGCCGCCGCTGCCGGTGCGCGGTCCATAGCCGTAAGGATTGTTGTATCCATATCCGCTGTAGCCGAACCCGCTGCCGTAACCATAGCGGACGCCGAAGGGAGATCCGCTTTTGAACCACTCCGGCCGTTGTTCTTCGGCCTCGTGATGCATGCCCGCATGGCGACGCTCGGCTTGCCGTCGGGGAATGCCGCCCAGCTCCATGGCCTCGGCGACGGCGTCTTCTGCGCCAGGCTCGCTGATTTCGTCGGTAGCCAACTCGACATCGCCCCCTTCCGCGGACCGCAGGCGTCCCTGACCGACCTGGTAATCCAAGTAGGCGGCAAAGCGGCGATCGAAGCCGGGCGATTTCGCAAACGGGGCGGTCCGCGGTGCTTCTTGTCTGGCAGGGCTTGACCACGCGGTCCATCGCTTGTTTTGCCAAACAAACCACCGGTTCTCTCGGGACAAGTACCACCAGCGACCATTTTGATATCGGTAACGTCCGGTCGCCGAATGGCGGGGCTCAGCGCCCAGCAGCACCTCGAACGCTCGGTCGGCGTCATCGCGATCGGGGGAATTGCGGCTTGTCTCAGGCGGGCGCAAAACGGGTTCCTGGGCGTGAAGCGACAGCGACGTCGAAAGGATCGCCGCCCATGCGACCGATGGGATGAACCGCTTTAACATCTCAATCTCTCCGGAGACATTATAACCCGCGTTTCGGCCTTCCATTCACACGCATCTGGAGGAATGGGCAGTTTTTGATGATTATGCCGACGCTTCCTTGCCGACAAACTTTCAGGGTCGTTTCATCTGTACGGCCTTTTAGCCACCGTCCATTCTGCCCAGTTCATGCATTTCAACGCCCGACGGGACTACCGGCGCTTGTGGGTGCTGGCGGCGTGCATCGGCGTTGCGGCGCCGTCCGCGGTTGAAGCGCAGTCGCGCCCTGCCGCTGGCTTGCCAAGTCCTCCACCCGAGGTCGGCACAGAAGAAGTGCCAGCGCAACCGGATGAGATCGCCGCGCCGCCTCATCTCGGCTATTTACCCCCGGGACTGCAAAACCGCGAGACCACGCCGATCGACCTGGCGATGGCGCTCGACTTGGCGGGCGTGCGGAACCTGGAAATTCAACAAGCCCGCGAGCAGTTGCTCGAGAGAAATCTCACCAGGCAGTTCGCGGCCGCCCAGATTCTGCCAAACATCAACAGCGGCACGAATTTCGACAGCCACAGCGGGCCGTTACAACAATCGAGCGGCAAGATTCTACAAGTCTCGCGCAGCTCGAACTTTCTCGGCTTGGGCGCTAACCCGATCGCCGCGGGCACGGTCAACGTGCCCGGCGTGATGTGGAACCAGAACATCGCACAAGGCATTTTCACGTACCTCACCGCGCGGCAGACCGTGCGCCGGCAGGAATTCATCAATCAGGCGACGCGCAACGAGGTACTGCGGCGGGTGGCTTTGGCCTACATCGACGTACTGCGCGCTGCCGGCCGGCGGGCGATCTTGCTGCGCGTCCGAGACGACACCGCGGAGATTGCCCGGCTCACCGCTGAATATGCCAAGTCCGGAAAGGGGCGGCCCGCCGACGCCGATCGTGCGGCTACCGAGCTGACGCGCCGCAACGCGGAGCTGCTCGTACTTGAAGGAGAGATCATAACGGCTTCAACGCGCCTGGCCGAATTGCTCAACCTCGATCCGACGGTCGAGTTGCGGCCGGCCGAATCGTGGGTCGTACCGTCGCCGTTGGTGTCGGACGCCGTCGAGCTGCCTCAGTTGCTGGCACTGGCCTACCTTCGCAGACCGGAGTTGGCCGCCGACCGGGTGGGCATTGAAATGGCCATCACCAGCCTGCGCGGCGCGTATGCACTGCCGTTCTCACCGACGACGCTTGTCGGTTATAGCGCGGGCACGATGGGCGGCGGCAGCGACCTGGTTTCTCCACGCTTTGGCAAATATCAGCACCGCGACGACTTTGACGTGCTGGCGTACTGGACGTTGCAAAGCCTCGGGCTGGGCAACAAGGTGCAGATCGACATCGCACGCAGCCGCATCCGGCAGAGCGACTACCGCCGCTTGAGGACGCTCAACCTGGTGCGCGAGCAGGTCGCCGCGGCGTACGACCGCGCTCAAGTGCGGTTCACTTCGATCGACACGGCCGAAGGCGCCGTGCGCGCCAGTCTCGACGCGTTTAAAGAAGATCTGCTGCGCGTGCAAAACAATGAAGGGCTGCCGATCGAAGTGCTCGACAGTTTACGATTGCTCGGGCATTCTCGCTTCGCCTACCTCGACGCCATCGCCGAGTACAACCGCGCTCAGTTCGAGCTCTACGTGGCAATGGGTCAGCCGCCGGCTGCGGCGCTGATGCGGACGGCCAACGTGAATGCCACTGTCAACAAGGTCAAACCGAGGTCGCCCACTCCGACCGAGCTGGCCTCGAAGATCGCCAAAGCCGATCGCGTTTCGCGCGGCTACCTGCCGGTGCAACGTTGGCAGGAGCAGGAAAAGGGAGCGGCGGCGGAAGTCGCCGCGCGACAAGGGCCAAGTAGTCCCTCGGTTCGGGAACCGCCCGATGGCAGCCGCGGTTCCGTGCGGGCACTTTCATTCGTCTCCGAGGTACTGCAACCTGCCGGCGGACCGGAGAAGTCGTCGTCTGGCGTCAAACTGGCTGACGAAGACGAAGTCCTGCCTGTTCCCGCCTTCGCGCCGCCGCACGAAAGCGCGCGTGTCAGGGCTGAAACCGTCGATGCGCCTCCGGCGCTTCCCAAGCCGGATAGTGAATATGTTATCGACTTGCCCGCCACGCTGCGGCTCTTGCTCTCGGCGAACCCCACGGTGGGTGAGGCCCGTGAGCTGGTGCGCGAGACGATGTCTTTGCACACCAAAGCTCGGGCGATGCTTTTGCCCAGTTTGAACGCCGGCCTGATGTACCACAACCATCAAGGCAATCTGCAGGCGTCGACCGGTCAGATGAAGGACATTTACAACAGCTCGCTCTATTACGGCGGCGGAGCTCGGGCGGTGGCGGCTGAGGCGCCGGCCATTCCGATGGTCCGCATTTTCAGCCACTTGGGCGACGCCATTTACGAACCACTCGCCGTGCGCCAGCAGGTCGTGACACGGCAATTCGACTCTCGGGCCACGGCCAACACGCTGCTCTTGGAAGCGATCGTCCGCTACTTCGAGTTGCTCGCCGCCGAGGCCCGGTTGGAGGCCGTCAAGCAGAGCGAGCGAGAACTTGCCGAAATCGTCCGCATTGCCGACGAGTTCGTGCGCAGCGGCGTCGGCCGGCCGAACGACCTCGACCGCGCAGAAGCCGAAGCCTACCTGATGCACCTTCAGGAACACGATGCCGAAGAACGCCTGGCGCTGGCCTCGGCCAGGCTGGCGGCCCTGCTCAGCCTCGATACCGCGGTACGGCTGAAGACCGGCCAGGGACCGATTCCCGGACTCGAAATTGTGGACACGAGCGTGGGGCTGGAACCGTTGCTGAGAATCGCCGAGCGGCGCCGCCCGGAATTGGCGGCCGGCAGTGCGACGATCGAGCACGCGTCCGTGCGGGTGCGTCAGGAAAAGATGAGGCCGCTATTTCCCCTGGTCATGCTAGGCTATAGTTCGTCGTCGTATGGCGGGGGCGGCGTGTTGTTTCCACCGCAGGTGGGCAATTTCCGCGGCCGGCAGGATTTCGACGTGATGGCCCTTTGGTCGCTGCAGAACCTGGGCGTGGGCAACGTGGCTACCATCGCCGAACGGCGCGCGATGCTCAATCAGGCCATCGCCGAGCGCACGCGCACGCTGAACGATGTCCGGCAGGAAGTCGTGGCCGCCTACGGACTGGTGCAAGGTGAGCGCACGCAGATCCAGATTACCCAGCGCCAGGTGGCCGACGCCCAGCAGGGCTTTCGCGAGGAACTCGAGCGGCTGTTTGGCGCCGACGCCCTGCCCATCGAGGTCATGAATAACGCCAAGCAACTTGCGATGGCGCGTCAGGAGTTGGTGGAAGCGGTGACGGGCTTTAACAAGGCGCAATTTCGCCTTTACGTGGCGATCGGGTTTTCGCCCGTGCGGGCGGTGAGCAAGTTCGCGCGGCCGGCTGAGTAGGGTGGAGTGGCCTGCAAGAAAGCGGGTTTCGCGATACGACCTGCCTGACGCCGTTTTGTTCCGCCACGACGGGGCTTGCCCCTCGTTGTTCTACACATCTCGAGAATCGTCGCTGCGCGGCGGCGCCAGCCTTTGGAGTGCGGCGATTTATCGCCGCTTTTGTCGGTCGCGGAGCGAGCTCTCTTTCGTCGTGCTGGTTCTTGGTCGCCGATCGACGCATCAAAAGAAAGCGGCTCCGCCGCAAGCCAAAGCGGCGATAAATCGCCGCAATCCAAAGGGCCGTTGTCCCACCCTACAGGGCACCCCTCGCATGCCGCACGAGAACGCGGAATTCCTTGCGGACCGACTTGTGCAAGTAGCGCGCGAACGACCCATCGAGGTTGTGGACGGCAATCAGTTCCACGACGTCGGCGAAGTCACGATGGGTTCGGCGCAGGTTTCCCAGGCCGCACGCCAGCTTCGATTGGATCAGCGCGGCCAGGGACAATACCGGCAACCCTTCGATCGTGGTCACGTGCTTCGGATCGTCCGGGCTGGGAAACGTCGCCGCTTGTCCCGGGCCTTCGCTTTCACCCGCCAGTACGCATTGGATCGCCACTCCGGCGGCCGATCGAAACTCCTTTGCGGCCGCGTGCCATCGTATTCCGTCGGCTTCGAGCGCGGAATGCAGAATGGTCGCGTCTCCAGGAGCCACGAGCAGATCGAGATCGACGGTGTTTCGCCGGTAACCGTGAAGACAGACGGCGACGCCGCCTACGATGGCATGCTCGATGCCCTCACGCGACAACAGCGCGTGAACGCGCTGAGCTAGTTCCCAAAGCGATTCGTTTTCGAGCAAGTGAAACACCTGCCGCGCGGTCAGGTCGTGCATACCAGAATTCTAGTTTACACGGTACGGAGCCGCAGGACCAAACAGCCCGCGCGGGCGGGTATGAAGTAATGCTCACGTGCGCCGTTGGCTAACGGTTAAACGACGGGTGAACGCGCCGAAGCTAAGGCAATTTGCCGCAAGCCTACGATTTGTTTTCTTCGACGCCGTGGTCGCCGGCCTCGTTCGGCTCCTGCGACCGATCGTCGCGGACCATGATCGTGTACAGCGCCGGCACGATGAACAGCGTCGAGGGCCAGGCGGCCAGGAGGCCGCCTAGAATGGCCCGGCCCAGTGGCGCGTTGGCTTCGCTGCCTTTCTCCAACGCTAAAGCGGTCGGAATCATGGCAAAGAACGCCGCCAGCGCCGTCATCGTCACGGGCCGGGCACGAATCTTCGCCGCCTTGTGAATCGCTTCGCGCGGCGAAAGGTCGTCGTCTTCGCGGAATTGTTGCGCCACGTCGGTCAAGAGCACCGTATTGGCCACGACAATGCCCACGCTGAAGATGAACCCCAGCAGCGATTGCACGTTCACGGCGGTCTCCGTCACAAACAACATCGGCAACGCACCGATTAGGATCAGCGGCACCGCCAACAGCACGCACATCGGCACAACGAACGATTGGGTCAGGGCCACCATCATGAAGTAAATCAGGACCACGGCCAGCAGCAGGCCGATGGCCAGATTCTCAAACGTCTCTTGCATGCGCGTGTACTCGCCGCTCAGCGAAATGTCAGTCCCTTTCAGCAGCTTCTTGCCCTTTGCGTCGGGATCGTAGGCGCTCCAGGTCGTGCCCTGCTGCTCGCTTTTTCCCGATTTCTTCTCCTTCCGTTTGCCGAACTCCTCCAGGGCGTCCGCGATGTCGTCGGCCACGTGCCCCAGGTCACGGCCCTCGACGTTGATCTGCAGCTCGATCGTCGGGCGGATGTCCTCGTGCGTGACCAACGGCGGGCTCGTCGTGCGGCTGATCTTAACCAGGTTGGCCAGCGGCACCGGCGCCGCCACCAGTTGCTTGCTCTCACGCGTCGGGAGAATCGCGGGCGGCGTCTTGGTCACGGCGCGATGCGCCAGTTTCCACTGATTGATGCCCGTGACCGGTATGTTGAGCAGCGTCTCGAGGTCTTCCACGTCCTCCGTGGGATATTGCACGCCGACGAAATACTGATTGCCGCTCTTTTCGTCGATCCAAAAGATGTGCTTGTTGAACTGGATGCTCGAGTTCAAGGCGGCGATCACCGATTTCACCACCTCTTCTTGCGTCAGACCGAGATCGGCCGCTTTCGCCCGATCGACGGCGATCTTGTAGGTGGGATAGTCCTGTCGCTGCAGGATTCGGGCGTCGACCACGCCGTCGATCTGGGCTACTTTGCGGTGGATCAAGTCGGCCACCTTGTGCGCTTCGTGCTTCTTTTTGCCGGTGACGCGGATGTCGATGGGCGTAACTTTGCCTTCATTGAGCGCGCTGAGAATCAATCCGCCCGAGTTGAACGAGAACTCCAGGTCGGCAAACTTCCAGTGCTTTTCGAAACCATGCCGCAAAATCTGCACGTAGTCCTGGGCCGAATGGTCGCGTTCTTCGGTGAGTTGCACGCGGATCACCGACTCGAACTTCGCCGCGTTTTTGGAATAGCCCGCCGACCAGTCCGGCGTGACGCCTATCTCGGACAACAAGAGTTTTAAATCGGCTTCGGGAATCGTGTCACGGATGTAGTCTTCGACCTCCGCCACGCGATCGTTCATTTTGTCCAACCGTGTGCCGCTTGGCCCGCGGCAATAGATCTCAAACGAACCGGCGTCGACTTCGGGAAAGAACTCGCGGCGAACGGGCAGCACGAGCACGGCCAACACGAGCACCAATGTGCCAAAGGCCACCGCCACCGCTGGCCACCGATGGTCGAGCACCCAATCGAGCCCTTGCACGTAGCGGTCGGTAGCCGCCTCGACCATGCCCTGCCATTTTTTAAAGCCCCGGCGGATGGGGCCGGCGTTTTCCTCGTCCGTATCCGCCTTCTTCTCCTTCAGCCACGAGACGGCGGCCGCCGGCACCAAGGTGCGGCTGAGAAGGTAGGCCGTGGCCATCGCGAAGGCGACCGCCATCGCCATAGGTTGGAACAGGAACGAGCTCACCCCCGGCAGGAACGCCAGCGGCGAAAGGACCATCAAAGTGCTGAGGCTACTCACCAATTCGGGCAGCGCCACCTGGCTCGCTCCATCAAGCGAGGCGTCGTGCAGCGACTCGCCGCCTTCCAGCAAGCGGTCGATATTCTCCAGGCAGATGATCGCGCTATCGACCATCGGCCCGATGGCCATGGCGATGCCCGACAGCGTCATGACGTTCACCGTCTGCTGCGTGGCGAACAGCAAACCGATAGCCGAGAGAATCGAAAGGGGAATGGTCATCACGGCGATGGCCGTCATGCGGGGCCGGCCGAGGAAAAGCAGGATCACCAGCGAGCACAACAGTGCGCCCAGCCCGGCCTCGGTCGCCAGGCTCTTGATCGATTTCCTGACGTAGACCGATTGGTCCATGATCAGCTCCAGCTTGACGTCGGGGCTGGACAACTGGCTTTCGATCTCCGGGAGTTTTTTCTTCAATTCGTCGACGACCTCGACCGTGCTCGCGCCGGTTTGCCGCATCACCGGAACGTAAACCTGCTTTCGGCCCTCGACGCGCACGATCGTGGTTTGAATCATGGCGTCGTCGGTAGGTTTTGCCACGTCGCGCAGATAGCCGTGATTCCCATGCTCGGTGCGCAAAGGGATGTGCCCCATGTCCTCGACCTCACCGATCAACGAATTACTTTCCACGAAGTAATCTTTGTCACCCACAATCAGCTCGCCTGTCGGAAGAAAGACGTTGGAAGTGGCCACGCTCGTCATCACGTCCAAAGGCGACAACTGCCGCGCTTGCATCTGCTGGCGGTCGACGTAGATCTGTACCGCTCGTATCTTGCCGCCGAAGACGACGGGCGAAACGGCGCCTCGCACCGTCATCACGCGATTGCGCACTTCGTATCGACCGACGTCGTACAGCTTCTTTTCGCCCTCCGATTGGCTGTTGAGCGCGATCATGCAAACGGGTGTGGTGCTGGTGGGGTCATACGACATGACCACCGGCGGCAAGGTTCCCGGCGGCATGTTCGGCACGACCGACTGCGCCAACGACTGCACCAAGGTAACGGCCTCGCCTTTATCGACGTTGTTGTAGAAGTAGTTGTAGACGACGCTGGCGCCGAGAATCGACCGAGACTCTTGCCGTTTCAGGCCCGAAGCCATGTCGGTCCAACGCTCGATGCGATTGGTGATGTCTTTTTCGACTTCGGTGGGCGGCATGCCGCTATAGAACGTCAAGACCATCACAGCCGGACTTTGGTAGGCCGGCAAGATGTCGATATTGATCTGAAAGACGCTCAGTCCGCCGAGCAACACGATCGTGAGGGCAAATACCACCACGGCGTGTTTGTTTCGCAACGAGGCTTCGATCAGTCCGCGCATAGCTCGCTCAGAAACGCTGGTGCTTTTTCAATGCTCGATGTTTGGGTGGCATCAAGCCTTGTAAGGTGGGACAAGCAAAACGGGTAACGACGGTATCAGAGGATGGCCTTCCCAGGCCGTCACCATCGACGGTGACGGGCTAGGAAGCCCCATCCTCCATGAGGTCCGGCGCTCGCAAAAGCGAACTTGTCTCACCCTACACTGACCTTCCTCTTACCTACCGCGTTTTCACGTCCTTGCGCAGCTCGGCCATCCACGACATCGCCTCGGCTGAATCGATGCCGGAAAGCGTCTCGTCGATATCAATGTGCGATGGCCGGCCGGACCGTTCGCAGGCGATGCCTTGCTCGGCAAGCTGCTTGGTTTTGCCATCCCAGTTGCCGGTGGCCAGCCCGTTGGCCAGCGCCGACAAGTACCAGACTCGCGCATCCTTCGGGCGCGCGCGTTGCAGACGGCGCAGCACCTCGTACGACTGCGAATAGTGGCCCTCGCGCAGCAGGCCGGCGGCAAGGTTCAACGTGGCCTCGTCGGCCGGATCGGCGTCGGCAGCCGGCAACTCCGCCTTGTCGGAACCAAGTCCCGAGGGTGACAAGTCGGTGGCGATCGGCGTCTCGGCTCCGGTCATGCGCTCTTTCAGCGACTTGAATTCTTGCTCCAGGTCGGAAGTCTTCCGCTCGAGGCGGCTGAACTTCGCGGGCAGGTTCGCGATTTGGTCCACCTCGCGCTCCAGGTCGGTCATTTTGGTCTGCATCGTGTGCAGCACAGGCGGCGTCTTTTCCTTGTTCGTGGTGAGGTTGTCAATCCGCCCGCCAAGCAGGTCGAGACGGTGGGCCAGATGTTCCAGCTCTTTCTTGAACGTTTCGGCATCCTGAGCCGAATTGAAGCCGGGTATCTCCGAGGCGGAGGCGCCGCCCGACTCGCTGGACGATCCCTTGCTTTTTTCTTTGTCGCCGCCTGACTTACCGCCGCTCTGCTTACCGTTCTGGCCGCCGCCGCTCTTGCCTCCCTGATCGGAGTCGCGACTCTGCTCGTCGGATTTCGATGGCCCGAACAAGGCCGAATAACCCCAGGCGCCTCCCACACCGAAGACCAAGGCTAACACCGCGGTGACGGCCAGGGTCTTCCAGTCTGGCATGCTGCTCGACTGCTCGTGATGCTTCTTCCGTTTCTTCTTGCGGTGCTCGCCGTCGCCGTGGTGACCGTGTTTGCGCTCCCCTTCCTTCTCGCCGTTTTGGTGCTTCGCGTGCTCGTTCTTTTCCTTTTTGCCGTCTTGCTTGCCGCCATCGCGTCGGTCATCCTGCTTGCCCTGCTCCTGTCGATGGCCCTGTTCTTTTCCGCCGTGCTGCACTTCGACCACATCGCCGCCGCTCGCTACTGGATAGTCGGGCGGGGGCGATGGGAGCTGAGTCGTCTGAAAGCTCACAACCTGCTCGGGCGGCGCCTGACTTCCAGCGGGCGAACGCGCCGCGCGGTCTTCAGTCGTCACGGAGCCAGCGCCGACCAGCGAATGCTCGTCGTTGCCCGCATCACGTTGGTCACCCGCTTTTTTGTTCCGCTTGGAGTCTTGCTCGTCGGCGCTTGCTTGTCGTTTCTGGTCGTTTGCCATGTGGTCTCCCCCTTTGTTTTGAATAAGGCGGTTGCGGAAAGTGCAAAAATAGCGCCGAATCTCCCGGCGCAGCCGTTGGCCGCAACCAATAAACAGCCATTGAACCGACCTGCTAATGCAAAATGCAAAACGAAAAATGCAAAACGAAAAATGGCGCAAGCGGATGCGCTATCGTGCGGCCGCCGCCATCGTGCCATTTTGCGTTTTGCATTTTGCATTTTGACTTGTTCCGCCGGGGTCTGAGCAATCTCGTCAGGCGCACGACCGTTTCTTCAGAGCAGCCAACTCGCATTACCATTGCGGCTGGACGCTCGGCGCGCTATTTGCGGCACAAGGCGGCGACCTTAGTCGAGCGGCCGCGTCTCGGAGGCGCTCTGCCTTGGTCTCGGCGGAATGCACCCTCTTCCCGTCTTGCGAGGGCAACGCTCTTGGCTTCAAGCACGGCACATCGGAACGAGTCACGCAGTCGCTGGCCGGCATGGGCGCTGGCCATCATGCTGGCCGTCCTGGCCGGCGCGGGCCTGGCCTACGCTTGGAGAGCGCATGCGGGACAGGGGCCCACAAACTCTTCAGACGGTGACTCGCACAACTCAGACGACGGCAACGATTCCGGTTCGGAAGAAAGGGCCCGCCTCAAGGTAAAAGTGGTTCAGCCACGAAAAGGTGGTCTGGTCCGTACCACCACCCAGCCAGGCGTGCTACACGCCTTTGAATATGCCGATCTGCACGCCAAGGCATCGGGCTACCTGACGGCACAAGCGGTCGATATCGGCGATACCGTCGAGCGCGGTCAAGTTCTGGCCGAGATTTACGATCCGGAGGTCGAGCAGGCGGCCGAAGAAGCGGCGGCGGCGGTCGAGCAAGCCAAATCGGAAATCGAGCTCGCCGGCGCGAAGGTGACCGCCGCCGAAGCCGACGTCACGGCCGCCGAGGCGCTGGTCAGCCAGCGAAAGGCGCAGGTGGGCAAGTTCACCGCCGCCAGAAAGTTCAGTGAGAAGGAGTATATTCGCTACATCGAGCTGACGCAGAAGCGGGCAGTCGATTACCGCCTGGCGGACGAGAAACAAAAAAACTACGAATCGTCGCTGTCGGCCGAGAAGGAAGCCGAAGCCGCGGTGAAAACGGCCGAGGCCGAGTTGCAGCGGGCCATGGCCGAAGTCGTTCGCGCCAAGGCCGCGGTCTCCGCGGCCCGTGCCAACCTGCGCGTCCGCGAGGCGGCGCAAAAAGCAGCGCAAATCATGGCCGAATACCTGCAGTTGGTCTCCCCGTACGACGGCATTGTGACGAACCGCAACTACCACCGCGGCGCCTTCATTCGCTCCGCCGATCAGGGCGATCAACCACCCGTACTTTCCGTTGCCAAAACCGACGTCATGCGCGTGGTCGTGTACGTGCGCGACCTCGACGTTCCCTATCTGGACCGTGGCGACGAGGCGGTCGTGCGCTTGGACGCCTTTCGCGGAGAAGAGTTCCGGGGCTCCGTGGCGCGGTTTTCCGCTTACGAAGACCCGGCGAATCGCACCATGCGTGCGGAGATCGACCTGCCCAACCCCACCGGCCGACTGCGTGAAGGAATGTACGGGCCCGTGACGATCCTGCTGGAGCCGCCCACCGACCATCTGACGATTCCCTCGGGCACATTGCACGAACGGACGGAACAAGGCGAGGGGACCGTATTCGTCGTTCGAGACCGCGTCGCCTATGAAACCCGCATTCGCGTGGGACGCGACGACGGCATCCGGGCAGAAGTCACTGACGGGCTGAGCGAAGACGACACCGTTGTTCTCTCTTACAGCGGGTCGTTGGAGGACGGCGAACCCGTCGAGGTTGAATCGCCAGGTGATTCGTCGCCAGCGGGCGACTGACTTACTCCGCTTCCTCGTCTTCCGGCTCGGCGCGGAACTCGACTGCCTCATAGATCTCGGCCAGCGGCAAGTCGATCTCGATTTCCGGGAGCGGCAGCACGGCATCCTGTTCTTGCCATACTTCACGAACAAAGCCGTGTTCCGTGCGGCGGTAAACGACAACCGCCGGTGCGTCTTGCTCGATCAGCAGGTAGGCTCCCAGCGAAGGGATCGTGAGGTAAGCCTCTTTCTTCTCACCTTCATCGATGCGGCGAGTGCGGCCTGAGAGGACTTCCACCAGTACGGCCGGCTCGTCCTGAAACGATTCCATCTGCGGGTTGGGCCGGCAAATCACCGACGCATCTGGATAGTAAAAACGCACCTGGGTGGGCAGACGGACGCGGATCTTGGTGTCCGAATTGAATGGACGACAGCTTCGCCCCCGCAGTCGGCTGCCGAGAGCGACCAACGTGTTTGTGGCAATGATGTTGTGGGCGTTGCGCGCTCCGCCCATCGCATAAACCACGCCGCCCAAGTACTCATGCTTCACCGGCGACGTCAGCTCGCCGGCGAGGTAATCGTCAACGGAAACGAGGTGCAGTTTCTTGGCGGTGCTCACGATCTTAATCTAGTCAAATCCGGTGCTGTTCTCAACGATCGACGAAGGCGGGTAGTGTCTTAAACGTGAGTTTTCCGGCAGAAGTGGCGATTATCCGTAGGGTGGGACGAGCGAAGCGAGTCCCACCTGTTCGGCCCGCTGCTTGGTGGGACTCGCTTCACTCGTCCCACCCTACATGTCGCCATCAACTCACTGTTAAGGCACACCACCGGAAATCGACTTCGATAACTCAATCTGCTTGCCAGCCGCCGGTTAAGGGAATACAACAATCCAAGCGGCCTGATGGCCGCAGTTTCGACCTATTGCGCGCCCCAGCGGAGCTCCTCTCTATGGCTACCTCGAAGATCGTCGGCAAGGACAATGTCGACAAGCTGTTGGACCGGGCCTGCGACGCCGGTCAAGGCGTTTTGCGGTTGACGCCCACTTGGGTTCCCCGCAGCTTCTTGCACCCCGGCAAGCGGATCAAGCTGGCGCCTACCGACTGGTATGCCTATGGTGCCCACCGCGGCGGCATCGACGAACGCTGGTTCGCCAGCGCCACGGAGGCGGCCAACGACAACCGCACGCCCGACGAAGGCCTGAGCTACGTCGCCTTCGAAGGCCAGCGGTTCACCCTGCGCGACGCCGTGGCCGA
>DASSFG010000411.1:0-2365 GCA_035694685.1 Pirellulales bacterium | reverse complement strand
CGATGGAAGAGGCGCGCAACTTGAACCACAACTACGTCGGTACGGAGCATCTCATCCTCGGTTTGCTGCGTGAGCAAGAGGGAGTTGCGGCCCAAGTGCTGATACACGCCGGCTTGGCACTCAGCGACGTGCGCGAGGAAGTCATTAGTTTGCTCGCGGGCATCGGTCCGCGGTCCCGGCGAAAGAGGAAGCTTCGATGGTTGAAACGCATAATCTACCGTTTGATTCGCATGCGGCGGCGACGGTGAGCGCCGAACAAAAGTAAGCAGCGCAAACTTATGACCCCGGCCGGTTTGCCTGGCCGGTGAAAGAGTTTAGGCGGCTAAGAGGTGGATGCGGGCTCCGCCGCTAGGTCCGCCGTCTATGTGTATCGGCCGCCACGCCGCCGGAGGCGGCGTGACGGCCGACACACGTAGACAGCAAGACAGCAATGGTTCGGTGGCGCCGTTTAGCCTGTCAAACTGTTTACACAGAACCGGCGGAATCATGAAACTTTTCGCTGGCCTCGTGCGTCAAAGGAATGTCGGCATTTTATTGGAGCTGATTTGTAAGCCGGCGGCGAGGCGCCCGTCGTGCGCCAACAGACCGGATGGCAAATCGGCTCGTAGCCAAGGGAGAACAGCCATGCGCGCAGGGTGCGATCGGTCAGCGGTGTCGAAAACCGGCCAAAACGTCTCATTGCACTCGCTACGGCGGCCGGTGAAGGGCCTTCGCCCGAGCGGGCAAAGAAGGTGTGCTCTGCTGGTCATCACGCTTTTGGCGGTGGCTGGCGGTTGGTTGGCCACCAGCCCGCTACGTGCGGAAGGGCTTACGCCCGAACAACGGCAAGCAGAATTGGAAAAGGACGTGACGCAGGGTGCGCTACGCGTCGTCAAACCGGACGGCGTGGTCGTCGAGTGTCCGCTGAAACACACCGCCGTTGAGGCAGAAATCTCGGGCTTCATCGCCCGTGTCCGGGTGAAACAGACGTTTCACAACCCCCTCAAGGAGAAGACCGAGGCCGTTTACGTTTTTCCTTTGCCGCACGAGTCGGCGGTCGACGCCATGACAATGACGGTCGGCGAACGCAAGATCGTGGGAGTCATCCAACGCCGGGCCGAGGCGCGAAGGATTTACGAGCAGGCCCTGCTGGCCGGGCAAACCGCCGCCTTGCTCGAACAGGAGCGGCCGAACATCTTTACGCAGTCCGTCGGCAATATCGCGCCCGACCAGGAGGTGGTCATTGATATCTCTTACGTCGACGTGCTGGAGTACGACCTGGGCAACTACGAGTTTCGCTTTCCGATGGTGGTCGGCCCACGCTACAACCCCGGCTCCGCCACCAGTTCTCCCCTGCCGCTGCCGCCAGAGCTGCAAGGCCAGACCTCGCCGGCCACGCCAAATACCTCGCGCGTGCCCGACGCGGCCCGCATCAATCCGCCGGTACTGAAGCCGGGCCGCCGCACCGGGCATGAAGTGTCGTTGGCCGTCCATCTCGATGCCGGCGTGCCCGTGCAGGACTTGATCGTTGCCAATCATCGGGCCGACGTAAAGCGGGGCGACGAGCGCCGCGCCGAAGTCGTGCTCTCTGCCGACGACCAACTTCCGAACAAAGACTTTGTCATGCGCTACAAGGTCGCCGGCAAGAAGCCGGAATTGGCCCTGCTGGCCCACACCGACCGCGGCGCCGCCGATGCCGCCCGTTGCGGCAACGGTTACTTCATGCTCATGATCCAGCCGCGCGACGACGAGCGGCTGACCAAATCGCCGCCGCGCGAAATGGTGTTTCTGGTCGACGTCTCGGGCTCGATGTCCGGGCAGCCGACGGCCAAAGTGATCGAAGCCATGCAGAACATGCTCAAGCTCTGTCGCCCGGTCGATACCGTGCAGGTCATCACGTTTGCCGGCGAGGCCCACAAGCTGTTCGATAAGCCGCTGCCGGTCAACGCCGCCAATATCGGCCGCGCGCTCAACTTCACGCAGGGGCTGCAAGGCGCCGGTGGCACCGAGATGCTCAAGGGCGTGAAGCTGGCCATCGACGAGCCGCTCGACCAGGAGCGTATGCGGATTGTGGTCATGCTCACCGACGGCTACATCGGCAACGAAGCCGAGATCGTCGAGCACGTCGGCAAGTCGTGCGGCGATCGCATTCGGTTCTGGTGCTTGGGCATCGGATCGTCGCCCAACATGTTCCTCGTCGACGGTGTCGCGCGTCAGGGCGGTGGCATGGGTCGCACGCTCGGCCTCGAAGATGACACCGCCGGGCTGACGCAAGAAATCATGACCCGCATCCAACGGGCGCAGATCGCCAAGGTGCGCATCGACTACGGCGGACTGCAAGTCTCGCAGACTTACCCTGCCCGACTGCCTGAGTTATGGTCGGGTC
>DASSFG010000410.1:0-6639 GCA_035694685.1 Pirellulales bacterium | reverse complement strand
CTGCTTTTTTGGCAAAATGGGCAAGCGCTCCGCCACCGGTCTGTTGAAATGGCCAGCCAACGCCGTCGCGCGCAGGCACCGCCGCCGGACAGCATGCATAAAACCCGCAAAAAACACGGTGAAAAAAGCAGGACAGTCTCTTTAGCTGGTGGTGGCCGAGTCCTACTCCCTTTCTTGCTGAGCCGGCTTTAGCCGGGCTTCTGAAGTGCGGGAACGGCGATTCGATCAATGGCTAAAGCCGCTCATGAAAAGCCGGCTAAAGCCGGCTGACAAAAGGGTATTTCGGGGCGACTACCACCAGCTAAAGCTGGTGGCAAACAAGGCAAGCCCGGCTAAAGCCGGCTCAGACGGAGCTTGTGATGGTTTGCCTGACCACCAGCTAAAGCTGGTGGCAAACCACCAAAGACCGGCTAAAGCCGGCTAACCGAGTTAATTCCACGGGGCACAAGACGGCAAACGCCATGACTAAGACCATTTCCGAACAGGCCCTCGAAACGGCTATCGTCGCTGACCTCGTCAACGCGCACTATGTGCAGCGGTTGCCGTCGGCATTCGATAAGGCGCTCTGCCTCGACCCCGGCCCGCTCATCGACTTCGTCCAAGCGACGCAGCCCAAAGAATGGAAAAAGTTCATCGAGCAGCACCGCGAGGCGGCAAAAGACCAGCTCTTCAAGCGAGTTAGCGAGGCCATCGCGGCCGATGGCACCGTGTCGGTGCTGCGCCAGGGCGTGAAGGCCACGGGCTGCAAATTTCGCCTGGCGTTCTGGAAGCCGGAAACGTCGTTCAATCCCGATACCGACGCGCTCTATCAGGCCAACCAATTCACCGTCATGCGGCAGGTACGGTACAGCGAAAAGACCGACCATAGCCTCGACCTGGTTCTCTTTCTCAACGGCCTGCCGCTGTTCACGGCGGAGCTGAAAAACCTGCTCAACGACCAGGATGTTTACGACGGGATCACGCAGTACCGCCAGACCCGCGATCCGCGCGAGCCGCTGTTCGCGCTCGGCCGCTGTGTGGCCCATTTCGCCGTCGATCCGGAAATCGTCTACATGACGACGCAGTTGAAGGGCGAAGAGACGCAATTCCTCCCCTTCAACCGCGGCAACGGCGAGGGCAAAGACCGCGGCGCCGGCAATCCGCCGCCCAAACTTGGCAGCGGCTTCAGCACTGATTACCTGTGGCGCGAAGTCTGGGCCCGCGACAGCGTGCTCGATCTGATGCAGTACTTCGTGCAGGACGTCCGCGAACGCGACGATCAGGGCAAGCTCAAGCGATCGGTCATCTTTCCGCGCTATCACCAGTTGGAGTCGGTGCGGAACCTGGTGGCGCACGCGCGCGACCACGGAACCGGGCAAAATTACCTGGTTCAGCACAGCGCCGGCAGCGGCAAGTCGAACTCCATCGCCTGGCTGGCGCACCGGCTCGTGTCGTTGCACGACCACCACGACAGACGCGTGTTCGATTCGGTGATCGTCGTCACCGACCGCATTGCGCTTGACCGCCAGTTGAGCCGCACCGTGACCTCCTTCGAGCAGACGGCCGGGCTGGTCGAGCACATCGACGAGGGCGGCAAGCACCTTAAGGAGGCCCTGGAGGCCGGCAAGCAAATCATCGTCACCACGCTGCAAAAATTCCCCGTCGTGCTGGTGGAGATGCGCAAGCTGGAACAGGTTAGCCTGACTTGGAGGGCCGACGGCTTGCGGTTCGCCCTGATTCTCGACGAGGCCCATTCGTCGCAGGGCGGCGACGCGGCCAAAGAGATGAAATCGGCGCTGCGTGTCAGCTCCGACGACGAAGAGGGCCAAAGCCCGGCCGACCTGGCGCTCAAAGACCAGCAGGCCCGTGGCCGCATGAACCACGTCAGCACGTTCGCCTTCACCGCCACGCCCAAGCAAGAGACGCTGGAGATTTTTGGCGTGCGCAATCCTGGTTGCATCCCGGAATACACGCCCTTCAGCCTCTACAGCATGCGGCAGGCGATCGAAGAGGGGTTCATTCTCGACGTGCTCAAAAACTTTATCTCGTATCGCACGTACTGGACGCTGCTCAAGAAGGTCAAGGAAGATCCAAAGTACGACCGCCAAAAAGCGAGCAAGCTCTTGACGCGCTTCGTCGCCGAGAATCCCAAGACGATCCGCGAGAAAGTCGCGGTGGTCGCCGAGCATTTGGCCCACAAGGTGCTCGACCAGATCGGCCACCGCGCGCGGGCCATGCTGGTAACCAGTTCGCGCCAACAGGCGGTCTCGTACAAGCTGGCGGTCGACAAGTACCTGGAAGAAAAGGGCTATGCCTGGAAGGCGGTGGTTGCTTTCTCCGGCACGGTCAAAGACGAAGACAGCGGCAAGGAATTTACCGAGGCCGCCATGAACGGGTTTTCCGAGGGCCAGACCGCCGGCAAGTTCGCCACCGATCCCTACCGGCTGTTGATTGTGGCCAACAAGTTCCAGACCGGCTTCGATCAGCCGCTGCTGCACACGATGTACGTCGACAAGAAGCTGGCCGGCGAGGTGAACGCCGTGCAAACGCTGTCGCGGTTGAACCGCATTTTGCCGCCGCTGAAAACCGATACCTGCGTGCTCGACTTCGCCGACAACGCCGAGCTGGTCAAAGAAGCATTCGGCCGCTACTACGGGCAAACAACGCTGGCCGAGGCGACCGATCCCAACGACCTGCACAAGATCGAAAGCGCGCTGAAGAAGTACAGCTTTTTCTTCGCGGCCGACGTGGAGGCGTTCGCCGCGGCGTTTTACAAGCCACGGGCGGTGATGGATAAGGTTTATGCGGCGCTCAAGCCCGTGGTCGATCGCGTGGCGGAGGGCCAGGAGGATGATCAGCGCGAGTTCCGCGGGCTGTTGCACCGCTACGCCGACCTCTATTCATTCCTGGGGCAGGTGATTCCCTTCTCCGACCCGGAGCTGGAGCAGCTTTATCAGTTTTGCCGTTGCCTGTTGCGTGTGTTGCCCGTGCCGCGCGAGGAGCAGCCGCGCGAGCTCAAGAAGTTCGTCGACGTGAGCACGGTGCGGCTGGTGCAGGCTGCCCGAGAGTCGATCTCGCCGGAGTTCGGCAAGGGCGAGCTTGAGCACCAGAAGACCGGGCTCACCGGCGGCAAGACCGAGGAAGTGTTGGAGCCCCTATCTGAAATCCTGAAGCTGCTCAACGACCGCTTCGGGACGAACTTTGCGGAGGACGACAAGCAGTTCCTGGAAACACTGGAAGAGAAGCTCGACGCCGACGTGGGGATGGCATCGAGTTTCGCGGTGAACACGCGCGAGAACGCGCGCCTGACGTTCGACCACAAGGTGCGCGATCACGTGCAGGACATGATCGACGTGAACTTCAAATTCTTCAAGCAAATCAACGACAAGCCCGACTTCGCCGCGTTTTTGAACGACCTGCTGTTTGACCGATATGCACAACGGAAGGAACGGCCAATGGATGAGTCTGCGTAAAGTAGCAGGCACGCTCCGCCGTGCCGTCGCCTTGAGCCGGTTGACGTTGTGGTCGAGGCGACGTCGATCGGTGCCAGAGATCCGACCCAGTAGTCGAGTCCTTCGTGACGCTGCAACGGCACGGCGGAGCGTGCCTGCTACTTTAGCCGTCGCCCTGAGCCGGTTGACGTTGTGGTCGAGGCGACGTCGATCGGTGCGAGAGATCCGACCCAGTAGTCGAGTCTTTCGTGACGCTGCAACGGCACGGCGGAGCGTGCCTGCTACTTTAGCCGTCGCCTTGAGCCGGTTGACGTTGTGGTCGAGGCGACGTCGATCGGTGCCAGAGATCCGACCCAGTAGTCGAGTCTTTCGTGACGCTGGAACGGCACGGCGGAGCGTGCCTGCTACTTTGGACGTACATAGGCGAGGTATTCGCCGGGCGAAAGGCGGGCGCGGATGGGATTCGCGGCGATGTATTGCCGCAAATGCTCGAATTGGTCGACGTTCCGCACAAGATGATCAAAACTTTCCTCTTGCCAGAAGCGGCCGTCGCGCCCGAGCAACTTGTTGATCTTGCCCGCCGTGAACTTCTTCCACGATTCGCACTGCGCCTCAATCTCGGTCGCTCCGATGAGGCAGGCCAACAGGTGTACGTGATTTGGCATCACTACGAAATCGCCCAGATGGTAGCGGTCTCCATCAAAGTGCCGCAGGCTCTGTCCGACGATCTCGGCCAACGCTGACCTGCGCAGCACACAGGCGCCGTAGCCGCGATCGAGGTAATCCATGAATTCGCGGGTGAACTTGCTGTGGTATTCGTCCTCTAGTTCGGCGCTCTCTCGCAGCTTCGACTTCCAGTTTGACCGGTGAGGATCGATGCCGTGGTGCGCGAGCCAAACGTCGCGCCGCTTGTGCCACGACCGCAGCAACGACTGCGGCACCGAATCGTCGGTGCGGAAAGTAACGAAGTAGGTCACGCCGGGCTGGTACCAGTGCGGCAGAGTCCCTTCGCGGATCGTAAATTCGTGGCGTGGATCAAACAGCTCAAAGCACATGGTCTTACCTTTCATGGCGAACTGAGCACACACCGCCAAGATAAACAGCAAGTCGTGCCGCGAGAAGCGGCGTCAAAGTAGCAGGCACGCTCCGCCGTGCCGTCGCCTTGAGTTGATAGACATTGCATTCGAGACGACGTCGATCGGAGCGCGGGATCCGACTCAGTGGTGGCGTCGTTCGTGACGCTGCACCGGCACGGCGGAGCGTGCCTGCTACTTTGCGCTGAAAAATTCCGGACATCTGGAATGGCTGCCCGTTAAGTAGCTGTCGAACAACGGGGCATTCAACCCTCAAGGACAAGAAACCGAAATTATGTTGACCACCACTAAGGACCGTTTGCCGCGCGAGCTCGCCGATCAAATCGACAACAACGCCGCTCCGCTGGAGCTGACGCTGCCGATCAACGATCCGATCGTCTATGGCTACATTTCACAATTCGAACAATCCGATTGGGTTGCGAAAGCGACCGATGCGCTCAAAGTGGGCGTGATCGCGATCCAGTCGGCGAGCCCGACGCTCGATATGCGCGTCGTGCATGAGAAGTTCGCGGAGGTCGAAACGCGGTTTAAAGATTTTGTGGGCGATTTCCAGCAGGAAATGGCCGAGCAGTTTACTCTTTACTTCAAAGACAAAGATGGCCACGTGCCGCGATCGTTAGACGGCTTTCTGGGCCAGGACGGCCGATTGCCGCAGCTCATTCGTTCCTGGTTCGATCCGGCCGATGGCAAGCTCGGCAAGCTGATGGAAGCGCAAGTCGGCCCCAGCAGTAAGTTCGCCAGGTCGCTCGACCCGAAGAACAAAGACGGCGTCATCATGCTCATCGAAGCCAGCATGCAGAAGCTACTGGAAGACCGGCTGAACGACGTGCTCGCCCAGTTCTCGCTGGATGAAGAAGACTCGGCCATGTCGCGCTTCAAGACGCTCTTGGACGAAGGTTTTCAGAAGATCAACCTCGCGCTGGGCGTCAAAGACGCCACGGCCGCGGAAGCTGCCCGTGGGCATGTGAAAGGGATTGAATTCGAGGCCGACCTTTACGAGGTGTTTGCCGAGACGGGCCGGCAGTTGGGCGACGATACGGAGTTTGTCCGCGGCACGCCGGGCGAAACGCGCAAGAAAGTCGGCGACTTTGTGGCCATTCTGGGCGAAACCGCCGGCGCGCCAGGAGTGAAAATCGTGGTCGAAGCTAAGGATTCGTCGCGCAAGCTCAGAGACGCCATCGACGAGCTGGCCGCGGCCAAGGAGAACCGCGCCGCGCCGATCGGCATCTTCGCCTTCGCCAAAGGCGCGGAGCCGGCCGAAGTCGGCGACTTCCGCCGCATCGGCGACGATTTTTATTGCGCCGTCGACAAGCACGATCTCGCCCATGGCAAGCCGCTCGTTTTCTTCGACGCGGCCTACAAGATCGCCCGTGCGCTCGCCGTAGCAGCGGCACGCCGCGAGGCGGCGGGCGGGCTCGACTTGGAGGCCATCGAGCAGGACGTGCAGGAGCTACTGGCGTGGACGGAGCGCCTGGCCGAAATGGCGACGAAAGCGCGCACCATTCAATCCAGCGGCAAATTCATCGAACAACGCGCCGACGAGCTCAAAGAGGACCTCTCTCATCGCCTCAACGGCATCCAAGATATGCTCCGCCGCGGCGATCAAGCCTAAGTGAGTGAGCAAGACGCGTTTAAGGTAGGTTGACTTTCGTGAGAAGTCGGGCCGTGCCACCGAGTTGTTTAAAAGACTCTAAAACACACGTCGGGCGTGGAGATCATGCAGCAGCGCCGAAACACCTTCAGTCTCGTTGGCACGCAAGATGCTCTTCGCCCAGCGAACAAGATAAGGAGCATCTTGCGGAGTTGAGTGGGCGCCGCCTAGGACGACAATGAGTCAAATTCAACGCCGGTTGCCCGTCGGCGCCGAAGTTCAATCGAGTGGAGGCGTCCATTTTCGAGTCTGGGCGCCGAGTCGCCGCGGGGTGGAAGTCGAATTACTGACGAGCGAGGGTCTGGCGTTTCACATCCAAAGCCGCGCGACGCTCGCTATGGAAGAGGGCGGCTACTTCAGCCGCTTTGTGCCCGACGCCGTGGCGGGCGCGCTCTATCGCTATCGGCTCGATGACGAGACGCTGACGTATCCCGATCCGGCGTCACGCTTTCAGCCGTTCGGT
>DASSFG010000409.1:0-14672 GCA_035694685.1 Pirellulales bacterium | reverse complement strand
AAGTCGGGATAGCGCTCTTCCGGCCCGATGCCGTTGCCCATGCCGACCGCTTCAGGATTGTCGATCGGACCGAGATAGGTGTGCGCGCGGTTGCCGGCGTGAAATCGGTCTTCCCATTGCACGACCATGCCCAGGTGTTGGTTGTTCAACAACAGCACCTTCACCGGCAGCTTTTCGCAGTAGCAGGTGGCCAGCTCCTGGACGTTCATCAAGAAGCTGCCGTCGCCGTCGATGTCGATCACCAGCGCGTCGGGGTGGGCCGCCTTGGCGCCCATCGCCGCCGGCAAGCCGAAGCCCATCGTGCCCAGGCCCGAGCTCGACATCCAGCTTCGCGGCCGGCGGAAGTTGAAATACTGTGCCGCCCACATCTGGTGCTGGCCCACGCCCACTGACACCACCGTCTCGCGGTCGGCCACCAGCCGCGATAGTTCGGCAATAGCGTGTTGCGGCAAGATGCCCGGAAAATCGCGGTCGTACTTGAACGGCTCTGCCTTTTTCCAGGCGTCGATCCGGGCGTACCAATCGCTCAGATCGGCCGGCGGCTCGACGATCTTATTCAACTCGGCCAACGCATAACCAATGTCGCTGACGATCGGAATATGGGCCTCTCGGTTTTTGTTGATCTCCGACGGGTCGATATCGACGTGGACGATCTTGGCGTGCTTGGCGAACTCCGACACCTTGCCCGTCACGCGATCGTCGAACCGCACGCCGAAGGCCAACAGCAAGTCGCACTCGTCGACAGCGTAGTTGGCGTAGACGCTGCCGTGCATACCGAGCATGTCGAGCGAGAGCCGCTCACCGCTGGGATAGGCTCCCAGGCCCATTAGCGTCATCGTCACCGGAATGCCGGTCTTGCGCACGAGCTTGTGCAGTTCGTCGCTGGCTTCGCTGGCAATGACGCCGCCGCCCGCGTAGATCACCGGCCGCCTGGCCCGCTTGATGGCCGCCGCGATCTGGGCGATCTGCTCCGGGCGGGCCCGGCGCAGTTCGACGTGATAGCCGGGCAGGTTCATCGGCGCATCGTAGTCGGGCACGGTCTGGTCTTGCTGCACGTCTTTAGGCAGGTCGATCAGCACGGGACCGGGGCGGCCGGTGGTGGCAATGTGAAACGCCTCGCGCACGACGCGGGCCAGGTCGCGCACGTCGGTCACCAGGTAATGGTGCTTGGTAATGCCCCGGCAGACCTCGACGATGGGCGTCTCCTGAAAGGCATCGGTGCCGATGACGGCGGTCTTTACCTGCCCGGTGATGGCAATCAGCGGAATGCTGTCGAGCTTGGCGTCGGCGATGGCGGTCACCAGGTTGGTGGCGCCGGGGCCGCTGGTGGCCATGCACACACCCGGCCGCCCGGTGCTGCGGGAATAGCCCTGCGCGGCGAACGCGCCGCCCTGTTCGTGCCGTGGCAGAATGGTGCGAATCTGCCGCTTGAACTTGGTGAGCGATTGGTGCAGCGGCATGCTGGCCCCGCCCGGATAGGCGAAAATCACCTCCACGCCGTGATGGACGAGAGCTTCGACGAGAATATCAGCTCCGCAGGCCAACTGGCCCGCGGTCGATCTGGTAACAGTAGTCATGCAGCGGTTTTAGGTTCGATCGGTATTGGTTCGGCATACAAAAGCACCGAAACATTTTACCATACTTGGCCATACTCTGGTCCGCAACCGCCGCAAGTGATGTCATAAACTGAAGTTGGACTTGCGTGTAGGGTGGGACAAGCGAGCTTGCGAGCGCCGGCCCAGGCATTAGGCATCAGGTATCAGGCGACAGACGCTCTCACCTGACGCCCGACGCCTGAAGCCTGACGCCTCAGACCTCTGGTTGGTGGGCCGGCGCTCGTTCCACTCGCTGGTCCCACCCTACTGTAAAACGATTTTTCCGGCGAATACTTTAGCGGTGGGGCGTTGGACGCTATCCTAGATCGGACTGGCAGCACGGCCGATGACGGCGCCGGATGCTCCAAATCTGCCACAGCATTATTGAAAGCGTGACGAACGATGAGCAATGTGACCGAAGCCTCCGCGATGGCCGGGCCGGCAAAGGCCGACAAAGTGCCCGAGCGGATCGTGCTGATCTCCTATCCCAAGGTCATCTTTCTTTATCCGGTGCTGTTGATGTCGGTCGTGGCGGCAACGTATCTAAGCTTTTCCGCTCAGGCACTCGATCCGGCCAACAAATGGTCGACCATGACGTCGACGCTTTTTCTCGGCATTCTGGCAGTCAACATGGTCGTGCTGGCGTTCGATTTTCCCCGCACCACGTCGCTCACGCTGTTCTTTTTCGCCGCGGCAGTGGTGATGGCGCTGGTGTTGTTTTTCGAGTACCGACCGAATGCGCTCCCGGCGGTCACGGGCTTCTTTCACCGGTTCAAACCGCTGGCAAATGCCACCTTTTACTGGTCGATTGCCGGCATTCTGAGTTTGATCTTCGCCATCGCCTACGTGATGGTACACTTCGACTATTGGGAGGTGCGGCCCAACGAGCTGTTGCACCATCACGGTGTGCTCAGCAACCTGGAACGCTTCCCTGCGCCGCACCTGCGGATCGACAAAGAGATCAACGACGTGTTCGAATACCTGCTATTGCGGTCCGGACGTTTGATCTTGCAGCCCAGCGAAGAACGCCGGGCGATCATTCTTGACAACGTGCCTTTTATCGAGCGTAAAGAGGCAGCCATCACCCGCATGCTCGGCGCCTTGCAGGTACAGGTGCGCAGCGATACATCGGATACGTAGCTCGACGATTTCCTTGCGGCACGACGAGCCTGTAGGGTGGGACTCGCTTCGCTCGTCCCACCCTACACATCGTCAGCAACTCACTGTAGGACACCACCAGTTCGACGATTTCCTTGCGGCACGGAAAGTGGCTGCGTAGACTTTTTGTAGTCCCTACCTTCCTCTTCCCAATATGCCATCCAGGTTGATTCTCGCCGTCTGTCTTGTCGCGCTCGTAGCCCTTCTCGCGCAAACGGCTGAGGCCGAGCGAGAGTACCCGCCGTCATTGGTGGCGCCGACGGAGCCGCTCACGCCCGAAGAAGAACGCGGCAAATTCCACCTGCCGCCGGGCTTCGCCATCGAACTGGTCGCTGCCGAACCGCAGATTCATAAGCCGATGAATCTCAACTTCGATGCTCACGGGCGGCTTTACGTGACCAGCTCTCTGGAATACCCATACCCGGCCGCTGCGGATGCTCCGGCCCGCGATACGCTGCACGTTCTTTCGGACAGCGACGGCGACGGACGGCTTGATCTCGCGACTGAGGTAATTGGCGGCTTGAATATTCCCATCGGCGTGACGCCCGTCCAACAGGGCCTGATCTATTACAGCATTCCCAAGATCTATCGCTGGCTGGGCGACGTAAGCCAGCCCAATGGCCAGCCGGGCGAACTGCTCTACGGCGCATTCGGCTTTCGCGACACACACGGCATGGCCAACTCTTTTACGCGCTGGATCGACGGCTGGATTTATGCCTGCCACGGTTTTTCCAATACGTCGGACGTCGAAGGCGCCGACAAAAAAGCCATCAAGATGCAATCGGGCAACACGTTCCGCATGCGGGCCGATGGCTCGCACGTCGAGCCGAACACCCGCGGCCAGGTCAACCCCTTCGGACTCTGTTTCGATCCCTTGGGCAACCTCTACTCGGCCGATTGCCACACGATGCCGATTTATCAGTTGTTGCGAGGCGCCTATTACGAAAGCTTTGGCAAACCTCACGACGGACTGGGGTTCGGCCCAAAAATGATCGGCCATAGCCACGGTTCCACAGGCATTGCGGGCGTGGTCTATTATGCCGCCGATCACTTTCCCGCCGCCTGGCACGACACAGTCTTCATCGGCAATCCCGTCACCGGGCGCATCAACCACGACCGCCTCGAATGGCACGGCTCGTCGCCGCAAGCGGTCGAGCAGCCCGACTTTCTCTCTTGCGATGATCCTTGGTTCCGTCCGGTCGATCTGAAGCTTGGCCCCGACGGCGCCTTGTACGTCGCCGATTTTTACAACTGCATCATCGGCCATTATGAAGTGCCGCTGGACCATCCGCGCCGCGACCGGCATCGCGGACGCATCTGGCGCATCACCTATGTCGGCGAGCCATCCGCGGCGGAGACCGGAGAGCCAGCCAGCGCTGCCGCGCCGCCAAAGCTGCCCAACCTTGCCGAGCTATCGACGGCGCCGCTCGTCGAACTGCTAGGGCATTCGAACCTCACGGTGCGCGTGCTCGCCACCGAAGAACTGGCCGCACGCGACGATTTGCCGGGAAGCGAGACTCTGTTGCCAAGCGACGACAATGAAATAGGCGCTCTGCGACGTACTCACGGTCTATGGCTCGTCGAGCGGCGTCAGCCGGGAGGACTCGATGCGCACACCGTCGAATGCCTGCTGAGCGATCCATCCAGGCTTGTGCGAGTACACATGCTGAAGGCCCTCACCGAGCGGATCGATTGGAGCCGCAGCAGTCTCGACGGCGACATCGACCTGGCTTCGCTGGTGCGTAGTAAACTGGACGACGCCGATCCCTTTGTCCGCCGGGCCGCCGCCGATGCGCTCGGACGGCATCCGCAGTTTGCCTCGGTTGGGCCGCTGCTGAATTTGTGGCGTTCCAGCCCTGGCGAAGATTCGCACCTGATCCATGTCGTGCGGATGGCCCTGCGCGACCACCTGGCTCAGCCGGGAATGTATGCCACTTTAACGCCAAAGACGATCGACGCCGACACAATCAATCGGCTGGCCGACGTCAGCTTGGGCGTTCACAGTGCCGATTCCGCCGGTTACTTGTTCGGCTTCATCGAAGGTCGGCCGCTCGACGGCCGCACCGCCGATCGCCTGAGCGAGATCGCTCGCTACTTGCCCGCGGAACGGCTGAGCGAGGTCTACGCCTGGCTGGAGAAGACACCGCGAGAAGACCTGCGAATAGCGCACAACCTAGCGTTGGCCGTGCATCGCGCCAATCAGGCTCGCGGCCTTGCCGATCCGGCGCGGCTGGAGCGGTATGCCGCCGAGGCGGCTCGAAAATTGTTGTCGTCCGCGGATGTGGGGCAATTGCAAGGCGGAATTGAGCTGGCGCGAGAGCTGCGACTGGCGGCACTGCACGACGAGCTCGCTGCGTTGGTAGCCGCAGAGGCCAAGCCCGTCGAATTGCGTTCGGCGGCGATCGACGCTTGTGTGGCGAACAACGCGGGGCGTTCGATTCCCTTGTTGATCGAGGTGCTCGGTCAAAGCGAGCAGCCGCCGGCTTTGCGGCAGAAAGCCGCCGCCGCGCTCGCCAACCTGCAAGAGTCGGCCGCCCGCGAAGGGCTGGTGATGCAACTGCGCACGGCTTCCGACCGGTTGGCGGTCGAAATCGCCGCGGGGCTGGCCCTGCGGACGGAAGGCGCCGAAGCGCTCTTGGCGGAGGTGCAAGCCGGCCGTGCTTCGCCTCGGTTGTTGCAGGAACGGGTTGTTGAAGAGCGCTTGCGCAACGCCCACCCGGCCGATCTCGACGCTCGGCTGTCGGCGCTCACGGCAAATCTGCCGCCCGCCGACGAGCGCATCAATCAACTTCTTGCCGCGCGGCGCGAGGGCTTTGCGAAGGTTGCACCCGACGCCGCGATGGGCCGCCTGGTTTTCCAGAAGACGTGCGCCGCTTGTCACCGTGTGGGCGGCGATGGGGGCAAGATCGGTCCCGATCTCGACGGCGTCGGCTTGCGCGGCTTCGATCGTCTGATGGAAGACGTGCTCGACCCCAGCCGCAACGTCGATCAGGCCTTTCGCATGACGCTCATTGAAACGAGCGACGGTCGTGCTCTCTCGGGACTGGTCCTGCGTGAAGAAGGCGCCGTGCTGGTATTGGCCGACAATCAAGGCAAAGTAGTCCGCCTGCCGCTGGCTGAAATCGAAGAGCGCTCGACCGGCAACCTTTCTCCCATGCCGGCCAACGTAGCCGACCTCGTGCCCGAGAACGACTTCTATCACCTTCTCGGCTTTCTGCTCACTCAGCGTCAATTGCCGGCCAAGCCTGCGGAGTGACGGCCGTCACCTCGGAACCGGCACGCCGTTGCTGCTACGTAGACGCTGAAGAAAGTATGCTCTGCGAGTTACCCTTCGGAGTGCGGCGATTTATCGCCGCTTTGGCTTGCGGCGGAGCCGCTTTCTTTGATGCGTCGGCCGGCGACCAAGAACCGGCATGATGAAAGAAACGTCGCTCCGCGACCGGCGAAAGCGGCGATGAATCGCCGCACTCCAAAGGCTGGCGCCGCCGCGCAGGGCGATTCTCGAGATGTGTGGAACATCGAGGGCATCGCCGCGGCATAACGCTCAAAGCGCGCTCAACTGTTGAGCAGCCGCATCTCTGCCCTAGCCACCGCCTATTATGCCGATCTTAGATTCTTCCGCGTCTTTACTTAGGCGAGCGCACCGGTGGCGAGCTCCAGGGAGTCGTAGGTCTCGTCGAGCTCGCCTTGGGCAACGACCCGCTCCAAGGCATCGATCACTTCTCGATCGTAGCCGCAGTCCTGCTCGCGACGCAGCTCATCGAGCGCCTGTGCCGAGTCGAGCGCGCGGCGGCCGGGGGCTTGCAGTTCGCTGGTCATTTCGTCGTAGGCCCGCACGACCCAGATAATGCGCGTACCCAAAGGAATGTCGCTGAGCGACTTGGGGTCGTGCGCCACATCCTGCTGGTGTACCAGCAACGGGCTCGCACCGCTCAGCACCGAACCCAGCGAATGGATCAGGTCGATGCCGCGGAAGGTGTGCTGCTCGAGCTTGGCCGGATCGGTCTCCAGCGTGCCCACCGCCTTGCGGAAGACGCGCGTCGTCACCTCGACGTTGCCGATGTCGTAGAGCAAGGCGGCAATCCGCACGTCGTCAACCAGTTTCACCGGCAGCTTCATGGCGACGGCCACTTTCTGGCTCAGTTCGGCCACGCGAATCGAGCGGGCCTTGAGCCGCGCGTTGGCGCTTTGCAGGTAGCGAGATAAAACTTCGACCACACCCACGTAGGCCTCGTGCAGCTCGGCCGTCTTGGCCTTGCGTTCGTCACTGAGCGTGCCCACCAGGATGGCCACCAGGCCGAGCACCGCGCCCCACACCGTGACCATCAGGCCGATCGTCAGCGGCGTAAAAAAGCTGGCAAAACCTGACAGATTGGTCACCGTCACGATCGAAGCCGACGTAACGCAGAACACCGCCAGGATGCCCGCTCGGTAGGTGCCCAGAAAAAACGCGCACAGCACCACCGGCAGGTAAAACAGGTTCAGCACGACCAGCTTATAGCCCTGCACCTGGTAGAACAGGCAGGCCAGGCCGACGACGACGATGAGCAGCATGATTTCCAGCGTGTGCTGCAAACCACGATCTTTTTTGCGACGCATGGGAAGTTCCTCGGTTACGGTTGGAGTTTTGTTCGGTTTGGGACGGCTTTAGGCGTCAGGCCTCAGGCGTCAGGTTCTCACCGCCTGACGCCTGATGCCCGACGCCCGGAGCCTTTGTTACACGGTCACTAATTGGCGTTCCACGCGCTGGCCACTCGCTTCATGCTCACTGGTTTTTTCGGGCGGCGGCGGTCGCCGCGCGGCGGTCGCGTATTGTTCGGCGATGTCGCGGAACTCCGGCTCGATTTCGAGAAAGATTTCGACGAGCTTGGGATCGAATTGGGTGCCGGCCCCTTCGCGGATCATCGACACGACTTTCTCGTGCGGAAACGGCTCTTTGTAAGGCCGGCGCGAGACGAGCGCGTCGTAGTTGTCGGCAATGGCCACGATTCTCGCCGCGAGCGGAATGTCTTCTCCCCGCAAGCCGGAGGGATAGCCCTTGCCGTCCCAACGTTCGTGGTGGCAATGGGCAATTTCGCGGGCCATTTGCAGAAAATTCGACGCTCCCAGCCGCCGCTCGATCTCGACCAGGCACTCGCTGCCGATCATGGCGTGCTTCTGAATCTCGGCCCGCTCACTCACGGTGAGCGGCCCCGGCTTGTGCAGAATGGCGTCGGCGATGCCCACCTTGCCGATGTCGTGCAACACGGAGCTGGCCTCGATCAGCTTGATGAAGGTGGGCGTGGCCACGTCGCGATACTCGGGCCGGCGCCGCATGGCCGCCGACAAACGCTGGCAATAAAGCGAAATGCGTTCGACGTGCTCGCCCGTGTCGGTGTCGCGCGACTCGGCCAGCTTTGCCAGGCCAAAAATGACCGCATCGCGGGTGCGCAGCAACGCCTGTTCGCGGCGCAGTGCCCGATCTTCCGATTCCGCCAGCTCACCTACGAGCTCGTCGCTGAGCCGTTTGCCCGACATGAAAGTACACATCGACAGCAGGCCGCTCAGCCACAGGAAGGTGATCAGGGCCACCAGCGGCATCGATTCGCCAAGCTCTCCGGGAAGCAAGGCGACAGAATCGGCAGCCTGATAAGCAACGAGCAGCCCGCTTTCACCTGGCAGCCGAAAGCCGACCGCCAACTGAGGCCCGGTGTCGGTCGCAAAGAACCCCTCCACTGGATCGGCGAAGGGGTTCTGGTTGACATACGTTTTCATGGTCCAGGCGAGCGCGTCGCCCGGCTTCGGGGCCGGCTCTGCCGCCGGCGAGTACGCGTCGCGCACGCGCCAGTCAGGGCCGACGACGAGCCAGGCGGCGCCGTGGGGCAGCGGCGCTTGGCGTACCCGGCGGCCCAATTCGGCGTGGGCTGCTTCATCAGTGAAATCGAGATTGCGTGCCGACCGGGCCACTGGCTCGGCTGCGTCGATTAGCGCGGCAGCAGCCTTCTGTTCGGCGTTGCTCGTGGCGGTCAAGAGCAGGAAGCGGTCGTGCATCCAAAGGCCCACGGCCACACACGCCACCTGGGCGATGACGCCGACGCCGAGATAGGTAACCAGTCTGCGCATGCTTCGTTCGAGGTGAGGCCAATCGCGTCCTGGTAAAAACATAGGCTACGGCGGCATCGCGCGCCCGGCAAAACCCGCACGGGCGAGAATTGGCGCGGCCAATCTCGTAACGCCTAGGCGAAGAAGTCCGCCGCTGACGGGAAACCGCACGTTGACGATTGCAAGATTTGTGCGGAATGCCTGATTATGAGGATTTGATTAGGCCGCTTCGAACGAGCGGAAATCGTTGGCAACAAACGGTTGCGCTGGCGGCGGGTGAACGTGATTGCCGCTTTGGAAGACCACGCGAATTGGGCCGCCGATTACCCGGAGTCGTCGGACGAACGATTAATCGACCCCGACCTGACCGAACCGTTGCCGCCGCTGGTTTCGGTGAATTTTAACCAGCAAGAAATCAACCACCCTCGCGTCAAAGTGGTTGTCGTTGAAACGCCACCGTCGGCCGACGACAACGCGCTTGCAGATGCCGCCGCAGCCGATCCGAAGTCGAAGACTGCTTCGCCGGCCAAGAAGCCGGCCGCTCCGATTTTTGGCTTGCGTGACAAGAAGCCGGCCGCTGATAAATCTCCGCCAGAGAAAACGGCGCCCGAGAAGCCGGCCGAGGAAGAGAAAAAAGAGCAAAAACCGTCCGGCCCGCCGCCGACCGAAATTGTCCGCTACCGCCTGTTTCGTTTCTTCGATTTCGACGTGCAGCCGGGCAAGACCTATTGCTATCGCGTCAAACTGGTCGCCCTCAACCCCAACTATGAGCTGCCGGCGCGGTACCTGGCCAACGGCCCGGCCAGCAAGGATACCCGCGAAAGGGTGTCGCCGTCGAAGTTGAACTCCTTGCCGTCGCAACGCACGACTCGGTAAGCACGGCTGGTTTTGGTGGGCATCAGACGCCTGGCCGCACCCTTGACCAACGGTAGGCGTTCGTGCAGCACCGTCTCTTCCACCAGGCGGATTTCGTCCCAGCCGAAGACGATGGTTTCTCCCTTCAGCTTGTAGTAAAAACCGTCAGGGCAAACAAAGAGACAAAAAGAAAACATCGACCATATCCGCCGCCAAAGGATAATGCCCCCCACGATAATCCCAATACCCAGCGTACACATAGCCGCTGCGGTCACCCAGCTCATATCGCGCTCGTGAAACACCGGCAGACGGCCGCCGAATTTCCTGTACTCGCGGACGGGCAGCCAGCACAAGACGCCCCCGCCGATCGCCATCAGTACCGCGATGATCAGCCCCGCGATTTGGTTCGCGATCGTCGGTTTCTGCTGGTACAGCGGCTTACCGAGCGATGCGATGGTGCGAGACGCGGGGCGATCGTCGGCCGACATTTTTCACAATTCCTCTGGCTCTCACAGGCGATGCGTTTGGCCTCACGGGAGGCCTCTCTGCGTCGCTCGCACATGTTACGCCCGCCGCGAAGCCAGCGTCAAGCAAGTTTCAGCACGGGACAAAGCGGACGCGGAGCCGCTCAGGGAGTGTGGTCGTCTGTCGCCAATTTCTGAAGCATCAGGAGCAATTCTCCGCGGGCCGCAGAAGGTTCAACGATAAACCCGAATTTCTCATAAAGTCGAATAGCTCGGCGATTGTCGCGATGCACATACAGGCACAGCAGTGGCAGAGTCGAACGCCCTGCTCGTAGGTGCTCTTCGAGCAGTTGAATTGCTTCAAACCGCAAATGGCTGACGATTTGGTTCGCGTACCGATACCGCGGATCGGGCGGCTGCCCTTGAAACCGGTAATCGACGCCGAGCATTGGAATCATCAGCAGGTTTGAGTATTCGCCACTCGGCGGTGGCCATTTCCGACGGGTGATGCCGAGTGAACCGAAACCGACAACGACGTTACTGTGGGTTCGGTAGAGCCAGACGCGCGTACCGTGCTTCTGCACGGATGCCCAAACATCGGAACCGAGCATCCATTCCGTCGCGGCCCTCGACCACGGCTCATCACCGCAGTTCAGGTGAACGAGGTCGGCGCGGTCCTCGTCGGTCAGTTCGTCGGCATAAAGCTGAAATTGGTTATGCTCGTCCGGCACGCGGGACATCCATGGCGGTTATCGTTTTCTTTTCGGCAGCGGAGCGGCGGAAGCGTCGGTCGCGGGACGTTCGAGCGCCCGACGCATGACGTCCGCCTCGGTCTCCGACATGGTCTCCTCCTGTTGGACGGCTGCAACGGTGTCGAGAATATCGGTCACGTCGAGCTCACGCCACAAGTCGCGAGGGTCGACTTTGAGCGCAGACGCAAGCTTGACGATCGTCGCTTTTTGGGGGCGGCATTCGCGTTTGAGCATCTGAGATATCGCCGGCTGACTGCATCCGATGCGCGAAGCCAGCTCCGACTGCGTTATGGCCCGCGCCCTCATCAGTTCGCGCAGCCTTTCCGCGAACTCGGCTTCTTGCGAATCGAGCTCCGTTGCGTGCCGGTCAGCGGCAGGATCGTTTGCGGCCTCGCTAAATTCGTACCCTGCTAGGCTTATCCCGTATTCGCTTTTGTCATTGGCTACGTAGAGATCCCTTATCGTGCTGCACGCACGCTTCCTATCATGGATCGTTGAGTCTGGATGCTCAATAACATCCAGCATGCGCTCGACCGTCTCCCGAATTTGTCGACGCGAGACCCGCGGCTTTTTAGCGTGGCTCAACTTATCGCTGGATGGATTCATCTGATCTCAATCTATCGCAATGAGACATTCAATGTGATTGGCACGTCAAAAAGCAGTCTTCTCGATAATTGTTTTACGTTGTTCGAGGGTTTCAATCATCTGGGCTGATAGGGGCTCATCCTCCCGACGCGAACCGATCCACCACAGCTGACCATCTGGCGAAGCCAAGGCATCGTCGAAAAAGGCCAGGCGCAGGCCACACCGAAAACCGAAGCAATCGGCTAGGCATAGTTCGTGAAGAACCGAGCCCGGAATGTCCGCAACCTCGAGATCCATTGCACTGTCACTCCCCCTGATCCAGCTCTTTAGCTTCCGGACATGACGAAGCACGATTGCTTGCGATTCGCGGCGCGGCAGTAGCATGCACAAATCCCTCAGGGCCGCAGGGCAGACCAGAACAATCCGTTCGGCGTTCATCAACCTCGCCAGTTCAGCTCTTGACATTCTAATCGGCTGGGCATAACAATAATATAACAAAATGCCGCTATGTCAAGCGCGCCGCCTGTGATGAAGATGGCCTGTCGGACCCCGGCAATCGGGTGGATGGAGCATTAAAGCCAATGGACTTGTTCGTGACCGCCCGAGCAATTTGCGACTGGGCCGATAACTTTGGTGCGCAAGCGATCCTGCCGCAAGTGGTGCGGCGGCTTGTACTCGCAACCGCAACGGGCATCGACAGAATCGACTTCCCCGCATTGGAATCAAGCCAGCGCCGAGGCTTCGACGGTGTTGTCGAATGCGCTGTTGGAAATGCATGGGTTCCGACAGGACGGTCCGTTTGGGAACTGAGCACCGAGAAAAATGTACGGCGCAAAGCCGAAGGCGACTTTGGCAAACGGACCAAGGAAACCCCGCTAGAAGAGCAGGAGCGAACCGTATACATATTCCTGACTCCTCGCCATTTCAGCGAAAAGAAGAACTGGGCCGAACAGAAGGCAGCGGCGACCTCTTGGCGCGGGGTGCGGGCTTATGACGCCGATGATCTTGAACAATGGGCCGAGGCCGCTCCTCCTGGAATTAACGCCTGGTTCGGACGACAGATTGGCACTCGACCACGTGGAGTTGACGACCTCGCGCAGTTTTGGAGCGGTATTTCAAAGGCCGCATCATGCGAACTGCTTCCGGCTGTATTTCTCGCCGGGCGAGAGAAAAGCGTCGAGCGGGTGCGGCAGTGGCTTTCCGCCGAACCTAGTCTGCTTGCGATTGACTGCCGCTCGCCAGTGGAAGTGATTGACTTTTTTTGCGCCGTCGTTGCGGCGATGCCCGAACTGGACCGGTTAACGGCGGAATCTCGTGCCGTCGTCGTAAACGATACCGAAGCTTGGTCTGCCCTGCGAGATGCAGTCACTCGATCGGTCCTCGTAATCAATCCGTCGTTGGCCCTGCCCACCGAGGAGACCACGCGAGCAGTCGCAAGCGGGCATCATGTTCTTGTCTCGACAGAGCCAACGATCTTGGCTGGGCCGAGCGGCAACGAACTTGAAAGGGCGAGCGAGTTCGAATTGGCGAAGGCTCTAGAAGAATCCGGCTACAAGCATGTGAAAGCCGCGCAGCTCGCCCGGGCCGCCGGCGGTAGTCTCGCAATTCTGAAACACCGCCTGGCCCCGTCTTCCTCTAAGCCGCGGCCTCTGTGGGCTTCCGACGTTTCACCTGAAGTAATCGCCGCTTCCCTACTTCTCGGAGGCTGGGGAAACAACGAATGCGACCAAATGGCATTTGCGGAAATCGCCGGACGAGATTTTGCTGAGTGTGAAGCTGAGTTACAGCGGATGGCGAATTCACTCGAGCCCTTGCTCCTCCACGCTGCTGGCAAGTGGCGATTGATCTCCAAGGACCATGCGTGGTCGTTATTCGAGGACAGGGTCGCACCTGCCGCGCTCAAGAGATTTGAAACGCTCGCCCTCGACATTCTTGCCGATGACGATCCGAGGTATCTTTTGGCGGACGAGGAACGATTATACGCGAATATTCGAGGGCATGTCCCGATATATTCCGAAACGATTAAGAAGCACGTAGCAGAGACCCTGGCCTTCCTCGGGGCTTTCGGGCCAAGGCTAGAGGCAGCGTCGACGATCAACGTCGAAGCTGCCGTCGATCGCATCGTTGCTTCCGTTTTACCCGCGACATGCACATGGCACCGCTGGGCGTCGCTTGGGGCGCGGCTGCCACTGCTTGCGGAAGCAAGCCCTATGAGCTTTCTAAGGGCGATTCGCGAGGATCTTCGCCGCGCGGATCCGGAGCTGGTCAAGTTACTGAACGAGGAGGAGGAGTCCTTCTTTGGACGATGTAATCATGCTGGATTGCTTTGGGCACTGGAGACGCTCGCGTGGCCAACTGAACATGTAGGCGAGGCGGCCCAAATCCTACTCGCGCTCGCGGATCGCGACAAAGGTAAGAAGCATTGGGCAAATCGTCCCGCGAACAGCCTGTACGAAATCCTTTTGTACTGGTTGCCACACACAACGGCAACGGTCGACCAGCGTGTGCAACTTCTCGACCTACTAATCAGCCAAAATCGTGCAGCTGCTTGGCCAATTCTTCTCGAACTTCTCCCTGAATCGGTTGGTGGAACGTCGATGCCAACGCATCAACCGTATTGGCGTGCGTGGGCCGACAACTGGGTGCGCGGAGTGTCCAGAGAAGAATCGCTGAGGTTCATCACGGCGACCGCAAATCGTATCATTCGCGAAGCCGGAGTCGATTCTGCGCGGTGGACTGAAATCTTTGCTCGCGTTGGCCAGTTACCGTATACCGTGCGACAGCACTTTCTGGATGCCGCCGACACATTTTGTAAGGGCGAAATTACGGATTTTGAACGGCGAGTGGTGGCGGAAGAGCTTGCGAAGCAAATCAATCGGCATCGGCATTTCCGGGACGCCCACTGGGCGCTACCCGAGGAAATGCTCACTGAGCTAGCACGGATCCTGGAAAGATTGAAACCTCTAAGTCCGGTGCTGCGAAATGCACCACTCTTTGATAACTGCCCCGATCATTTTTTTAAAGATGGTAACTTTGACGAATGCGAAGCTGCCCTGGCGAAAGCAAGGCAGGACGCCATTCGCGAAATCCTGGAATATGCCGGCATTGGGGGCGTCGGGTTGCTTGCTGAACACGCAAAGGCCCCGTACGAGGTAGGCTTCGCACTAGCGGCGACGACGAGC
>DASSFG010000408.1:0-3780 GCA_035694685.1 Pirellulales bacterium | reverse complement strand
GGCGACCCGGTATAAAACTGTGTCGCCAACCGGTCAGTTTGACGAACAGGTTCGTCGCCCAATAATAGGCCGGGCCATAGCAACTCAGCCCGTAGGGCCAGTCTTGCATCCAGGCGGCCGACACCGGTTCCGATTGCATCCGCTCGCACAAGGCCAGAATGGGGCCTTCGCCGTAGGTGCGGCGTGTCAGGTCAAAAATCAGACAGCTTTCGTGTACCACCGCCGCGGCGATTGCCAGCGAGATGGCCGCGCGGGCCATGAGTTTCCTTGCGCCGGGTGGCGAAAGCGCAGATTGTTTCGTGTGAGTTGCCGCCGCGGCGGCAGGATTCGTCTCCATGACGGCGCCGTGTTAAGGGATCCTTCCAAACCTCCGGTTTTCTAACCTAAATGGCTGCTGCGGGCCAAGGTCAATTGATTCACGGCACACCGTACAAAATTAGCTTGTCACTGCGCGCCACGACCGGTAGCTGGAGCGTCCATTCGCGGCTGGTGACGATGTTGGTGAAGCCGAATTCGCGGCTCAGCCGCCGCCACTCCTCGGCATCGCGCGATTGCCAAAGATCGTACGCACTATGCTCCATGAGTCCACCCCAGTTCTGCCACCAACGCGGCCGGGGCGTCAATATATCGTCGCCGTAGACTCGCTTGACGATGTGGTTCATCGCCGGCCCCGATTGCGGCACGTAGGTGATTTGATTCATCGCCTCGCCATTGAGCAACACGGGCCGGCGAGTGCGCAATTGCACGAGGCACATCCGCGGAACGGCGAGCAACATCCCCGGCTGGCGCCGCGCCGCAACGAGCGCCGGGTCATTTTCGGCTTCGGCCAGCAACTGAGAGCCTGCCCGGCATTGCTCGATCAGAGCGACAGAAATCAGTGCCAGACATACGGCGATCGATGCCAACGCGGCGAGGTGGCGTCTGGAGGTTAGCTTTCCGAAGCTGTCGAGGTGAAAACGGGCGGGCATGGGCAGGTGGTGCGCCAAATACACCGCCGCCATAACTGCCAAGAAACACCCCCCGGTAAGCAGGTATCCACTCTTTACCGCGAAGGCCAGCCAGAGGCAGGCCAACGTGCTGGCCCATAAAGCAGTCCGCGGAAAATAATCTACCAGATATCGGGCCAGTGGTGGCTGGGGGAGAACCGCGCCCGTTGGGGCGATTTGGTGCTCATGCTCCATCGCGGCGATGCTCCGGTAGGCCAACCACCGGGGCATCGCCGGCCGGCCGTGCGTTTTGCCAGTTGTTTTGTCGAAGCCGGCCAGCTTCTGCCCCAGCCACCTTTGCGTCGCTTGGGGTTGGTAAATTATTTTCGACGGGCGGCCCAAAGCCTGGCCCAGCCGAAACCACGAACGATCGCCGAGGCGATTTTGGAACAGCCAGAGTGCCGGCGCTGCCAGCCACAATAGCAAGGCCAGGTGCAGGTCGCGCATCCAGAGAAAACCAGCCAGCCCGAGGCACGCCAGCGCAGCGTAGCGCACGAATCCCCGCACCCGCGCGCTACCGGCCTCTTGCGACGCCAACAAATAGATAAGAATGTAGCCGCTGGCAATAAACACCTTGTGTGCGGCCGGCACGTAAATAAGCTGCTGGGAAAGCATCAGCGTGCGCAGCAGGCAATAGAGTGACAAGCTGGCCAAGAGCAACTCGATCGACCACGCACGCCGTCCTCGCGCCAACAGCCCCAAGAGCGTTGCCGGGTAAGCCAGCACGGCCAGATTGATGAACCGCCCCGGCATGGCCATCATCACGGCCATCGGCAGCCAGCGGGAGACGTGCGTCACGATGCACAAGGCCATGCTACCCAGTGCCGACACCAACAAAATGCGCAACAACAGCCGCGATTCTCGCGGCAATTTGCCGGCAAACCAGGCGTGCGCCGCGGCCGTCAACGTCAGCAAGCACCAACCGTATTGGCAATCGACGCTGGTCAGAGGAAATGGTACGCGGTGGTTGTCCCAACCTTCGACGAAGGCGGCCAGCAGTTTTTGCGACAACACGGGGTCGGCCGGGGGCAATCCACGGGCGAGGTATTGTTGGGTCAGAAAACTGATAACCGTCACGCCGGCGCCCGCGACAAACCAACGTAACGCCGGCACGCTGCCCGCACGCGATTCTGCATTTTGCATTTTCCACTTTGCATTTTGCATCGGTTGCCGACGTTGGACGTAAGCGGTGATCCATGTCCAGACTAGCGCTACCGTGGTGATTGCGATGCACCAGGCTCCGAGCGCCGGGTGCACGGCGGGCGAAAGACCACAAACAAACGCCGCCGGACGGCGCAACCCGAGCCCCCACAGCGACCAGGCGAACAGTGCGCACGCTGTTCCTGTCACGCCGTAGCTGGTCCAATATTCGTTTGGAATAATAAAGATCGGATAGACCGCGCCACAGCCCTTAACGACGTTCGTCGCCAGATAGACCATCGGCACCGCGCTCGCCAGCAAGCGGTCGCGGCAGAACGAGTAGCAGATGAGTCCGAGCGATTGCAGAAATAAGGTTGCCGCCGTACAGGCGATGCCCATCGAGAGCGCCGCTTCCGAGACGCCGCATTTCAGCAGCAACGCGGGAAGCTGGTGCAACAGCGTCCACGACTTGACGTGGTACATGTAGAACGGATTGTCGGGCGGATACTCGACTACGCCCGCAACTACTTGTGCGCTCTCCACGGCAATCTGCCAACCGCAGGTCAGCCCGTAAAACACTCCGCAGACAGCGCCGACGAACAAGATGGCCGCCACGTCGTAGTAGAGGGCCGTCCGCTCGGCTTGGCCGGTCTGCGATCGCGTCTTTCGCAAATGCTTCTTGCGCGTCTCAGGCCGAAGCGGGCGCACCGGCGAACGTCGCCAGGTGCGAGATCGCTGAGTGAATTCGGCGGTATTTTGCATGCGCGACAGCCGGTGAACCTCAGAAGTCAATCATGTCGTTTAACTGCAGGCGGGTACCCTCTGGGTGCGGCTCGCATCTCGTCGAGCATGCGCTTGGGCCGTTGGCCCTACGGTTAAACGACGCCTCCATTTGCGTGCCGCTGGAACGTTCGTCGATCGCTCCACCAAAACCTCTCATGTCGCGGATGATGAAATTCGGCCGTCCTTTCGACTCTAAGAAGATCGAGGCGATGTACGTCCCGAGTATGCCGACGCTGAGCAACTGCACGCCGCCTACGAACAAGACCGCAATGAGCGTGACCGATCCATCTGGCACGACGCTCCCTCTCCACCAGGTAACCAGCGTGAAAGCCAGGTAGCCCACGGCGACCGTTGAAAAGAGCAGGCCGAACATCGTCGCCAGTTTGAGCGGCACGTCGGAAAAAGAGACGATTGCCGAGTCGATGAAATTTCGGATGACCTTCAGCCCCAAGACGTGGAACTTGGTTTTGCCCGACCAGCGCGGCTGGCGATCGTAATACACCTTGGCTTGCCCCAGCCCGATCCAGCAGACGAGCCCTCGCAAAAACGGCCGCTTTTCATGGAACTGCGTCACGAGGTTCACGGCCCGTCGCGAGAGGAGCTTGAAGTCGCCGGCCTCCAAGGGCAGGTCGATTGTGGATACGGTCCGCAACAGCCAGTAACCCAACCGTGTAAGTGCAAGCTTTAAGCGTGTTTCTCCGGCCCGCGACCGCCGCACGGTGTGTACCACGTCGATGTCGCGGTTTGCTTGCCACGCTCGCACCAGGTCGGGAATGACTTCGGGCGGATCCTGCAGGTCGGCATCCATATAGATCACCGCGTCGCCTCGCGCGTGCAGCATGCCCGCCAGCACGCAAGGCGACACGCCGAA
>DASSFG010000407.1:0-9427 GCA_035694685.1 Pirellulales bacterium | reverse complement strand
CGGTCACAAGGGCGAGGCAGATGAGACGCTGAACGTCTACTACAACGACGTCGGAACGCTGGAATGTGAACCCGATCACTGCACGGCGGGGCTGTGTCTTTCGACCGCCTGGTCGGGCGATTCGTCCGGCGCTGGCGATTCGATCACTACCTGGCTGGCCGTCTTAGGCTGCCAAAACACCGCCGAGGCAATGGACCTGGTGCGTGAGTGCCCGCAACCCACGCTGTGCTGGGTTTTTGCCGACGTCGACGGCCATATCGGCTGGCAGGCCAGCGGCCGTTTTCCGCTTCGCTCGCCCGAATACAGCGGCATCTTGCCGATTCCGGCCTGGGACGTCGCGAACCATTGGCACGGCTGGGTACCGACGGATCAATTGCCCCGGCTCTACGACCCGCCCGAGGGCTATGTGGCGAGTGCCAACGAAGACATCAATCCGCCGGGCGGCCCGCGGTTGGTTTCGCAGGTGCTGCCCGACTATCGACGGAAGCGCATCGACGAGCGGCTGCGGTCGCTTACGTCTGCGACGCTGACCGACATGCAGACACTGCAATACGATGCCGTAAGCGTGCAAGCGCGCGAGCTGTTGGAGGTTTTCTTGCCCCTGCTGCCCGACGGCGAGCTGAAAGATCGGTTCGCCAACTGGGACTGCGGTTACACGCCCGAGAGCCTGGAGGCGACGCTCTTTCAGAAGTTCTATCGCAACGTGCTCTTGGAGGTGTTTGGCCAGGGCATCGGCTGGCGGCGGGTGCTCTACCTATGCACGCGGGCCGGCTTTTCGATGATGGTGGTCACCTGCATCGACCGCCTGCTGCGCAAGGACCAATCGCTGTGGTGGCAAGGCCGCGACAAGGGCGAGCTGATCCGCATCGCTGCGGCAAAACTTTCGGGCGAGGTCGAGCAGCCCTGGTCGATCACCAACGCCTTCAAATTCACCAATCGGTACTTCGAGAGCGAGTTCGTGGGTAGGGCATTGGGCATGCACACGCAGGAGTATCCGATGCGCGGCTGCCACGCCACGCCCTTTCAGGGCCACCTGCTCCGCGCGGCCCGGCGCGAGACGACGTTCGCTCCCTCGTACCACTTTGTGACCGACCTGGGCACGAACGAAGCTTGGACGAACCTGCCCGGCGGGCCGCAAGAGAGCTGGTTTTCGCGATGGTATCGCAGCGACATTCCCCGCTGGCTGGCCGGCGAGTACAAACGTCTAAGTTTGGAGTCGTGGGAACCGGAGTGAGTCGTGGTTGTTAAGCTCCCGGCGGAATTTCGCCGCGAATTTCTTCGAGCAAGGCGCGTGTGCCCTGGCGATCGGCCCAGGAGTTGATGTAGGCCCAGTCAAGATCCTTGTCCTGTACTGCGATGACATCGCGTACGTCTTCCCGATCCTTAGGATGTCTTCGCGTCAGTGCCCAAAACAGCTTCGTCACGATCACGTCTTCGGCAGTCGGCAGTACAATCGCGCGGCCATGCAGCGAAACTTGACGGCGACGCTGAAAACGCTGCCGATCATGCTCGTTCTCGCTCAATTGGAACAACTCAATCGTGAAATCGCTTGAGGGCACTTTCAAGATGTGCCGCGTCGTCATTGTAATCGTTTCGAACGAGGCTTGTGGCTCCAGGCGGAACTCTGGCCCCAAACGCCGAATCAGCTCAAGTAATGATATGCTGCCTAGTTCGACGACAATATCGGCGTCTTCCGTCGATCGCGGAACTCCATAGAAGTTGCTTGAGAGCGATCCAACCACCATGTATTCGACGCCCAGTGCATCGAGGGCATCGATGACCGCGACTACGGCTTCGTCACCCTGCATTTCGGCCTCGCACTCGCCGGACTAGGGCCAAGCGCTCTCGGAGTAATTCGTTCAACCTGCCCTCGTCTGCGCCAGGGTTCTCGTGACGCAGACCGTCAAGCATAACGCGGCAGCACCGCGCAAACAGCCGCGGCCCGGCGAAAAACTTTTGCTCCGGCGACATTTCTCGGGCAGAGCGAATCTTGTCGACATAGAGTGCGTCGATAAGCTCCTTTGTGGGTATCATTCGTTTCTCCGTTTCTCGGTCTGTTGCCAGAAGGAAGGTCGCTGCGCGACCGATAAAAGCGGTGATAAATCGCCGCACTCCAAGGAAAAGTTAGCTTCCCAGCGGCGCCACTTGCTGTTCGGTTACAATTGCGATGGTCACACGCCATTGTTTCATTGTAAGTCCTAGGGCGGTTGAGCGCCAATTAAGCTAGCCTGTCCGGCAGAGCTGGCAATATCCGTAGGGTGGGACGAGAGAAGCGCGTCCCACCACACAGAGGACCGAACAGGTGGGACTCGCTTCGCTCGTCCCACCCTACATGTCATCAGCGACTCACTGTTAAGGCGGGCAGCCGATATGCCAATTTCTCGCCGTTGGCCGCAGGCTGGCCGCGGGTTAGAATTCGTTGCCCGAAGAGCCCCGTGAACCTTCGTCCTTCGGGCTTCGTCATTCTTTCGTCATTCGGATTTCTGCATTCGTCATTGCCTTTCCTCGCTCCGCCCCAACGTTTCCGCTGCTCCTATCCATGCCTGACCTGCCGTCGATCGACAACCTGCCCACGCAATATCACCATGCCGAGCCGCAACGGCGCTGGTACCCGTTCTGGGAAGAGCAGGGCTATTTTCATAGCGAACCCGATCCCAAACGGCGACCCTACACGATTGTCATTCCGCCGCCGAACGTCACCGGGGCGTTGCACCTTGGGCACGCACTCAACAACTCGCTGCAAGACATCCTCATCCGCTTCAAACGGATGCAGGGATTCAACGCGCTCTGGATGCCGGGCACCGACCATGCCGGCATCGCCACCCAGGCCGTGGTCGAGCGGCGGTTGCTGCAAGAAGAAAAGAAGAGCCGACATGACCTGGGCCGCGAGAAGCTGGTCGAGCGGATTTGGGAATGGAAACAGGAATACGAGCAGCGCATCCTGGGCCAGCTCAAGCGCATGGGATGTAGTTGCGACTGGCAACGCACGCGGTTCACGCTCGACCCCGTCTGTGCCCGGGCCGTCCGTCATACGTTCTTTGACCTGTTCAAAGAACGGCTCATTTACCGCGGCAAGAGGCTAGTCAATTGGGACACGTTTCTGCAAACGGCCGTCAGCGACGACGAGGTCTATCACGAGCCCTATGCCGGCCATTTCTGGCATTTGCGATATCCCGTGATCGACCCGCAGGCCGGCGAGCCCACGCACGTGATTATTGCCACCACTCGTCCCGAGACGATGTTGGGTGACACCGCTGTTGCCGTGCATCCCAATCCGGCGGCGGCGCTCGAGCAGGCCGAAACCGACCTGGAGCAAAAACTGGCCGTAGCTGCCGAGAAAGACCGCCAGGAAATCGAGCGGCAACTTGCCGATTTGGCCGAGCGGCGAATGAACGTCCTGCCGACGCTCGTTCGGCTGCGCGACATGGCTCGTGCCGGCCGCAAGCTGAGGCTGCCGCTCTTAAATCGTGAGATTCCGCTCGTGGCCGACGAATGGGCCAAGCCCGAGTTGGGCAGCGGCTGCGTCAAGATTACGCCCGCCCACGACCCCAATGATTACGACGTTGGGCGGCGCCAGAATCTACCGATGATCAACATCCTCAATCCCGACGGCACGCTCAACGCCAATGCCGGCCCCTACCAGGGGCTGACGATTGCCAAGGCCCGCGAGCGTGTCGTCGCCGATATGGAGAGCCAGGGCCTGCTTCTCGATGTCGAAGACCGCGACATCGACCTGGCCCACTCCGACCGCTCGAAGACGCCGATCGAGCCGTATCTGGCGGACCAATGGTTTGTGAAGATGGACCGGCTCGCGCAGTCGGCCATGGACGCCGTCAGCGACGGGCGCGTAAAGATCTTCCCTGCGCGGTATGCGCAGGGTTATCTCGATTGGCTGGGCGAAAAGCGCGATTGGCCGGTGAGCCGGCAGCTTTGGTGGGGGCATCGCATTCCGGTCTGGTATGCCGCCACGGCCAGCGAGGCTGATCTCCAGCGCGCCTTCGCGGGCCGCGATGACGTCGTCTGGCAACGCGATGAAGAAAACGACCGCTGGCTGATTTGTGCTCAGGAAGAGGAGCTGGCGGAAAACGCCGTGGCCGGCCACAAGCTCGTTCGAGACGACGACGTGCTCGACACCTGGTTCAGCTCGGCGCTCTGGCCGCACTCCACACTGGGCTGGCCGGAAAAAACGCCGGAGCTGGCTTATTACTATCCCACCAGCACGCTCGTGACCAGCCGCGACATTATTACTCTGTGGGTGGCGCGGATGGTGCTCACAGGGCTGCACAACGTAGGCGACGTGCCGTTCCGCGAGGTGTTCATTCACCCGAAGATTTTGGACGGCTACGGCGAGACGATGTCGAAGACCAAGGGCAACGGCGTCGACCCGATCGACGTCATGGACAAGTTCGGCGCCGATGCCATGCGCTTTGCCCTGGCCTACCTGACGACCGAGACGCAAGACGTGCGGATGCCGGTGGAATTCGAGTGTCCGCATTGCGGCAAGCTGATCGAACAGACCAAGAAAAACCGTGTTTTACCGCGTGTTAAGTGTACACACTGCGGCCAAGAGTTTTCGACGCAGTGGGCCAACAAGGCTGAGGACGCGGCCCTGCCGCGCGGGCCGGTGGTCAGCGAGCGCTTTGAACTGGCCCGCAATTTTTGCAACAAGCTCTGGAACGCGGCGCGCTTCACACTTTCAAAGCTCGACGGCTTTGCCGCCGGTCCGGTCGCCGATGCCGATCTGGCCGTCGAAGATCGCTGGCTGCTGAGCCGACTGGCGACGGTCACGACGCAAGTCACCGAAGCGCTGGAAAGCTATCGTTTTGCCGACGCCATGCGCGTGCTGTACGAATTCTCTTGGGACGAGTTTTGCAGTTTTTACGTCGAGATGGTCAAAGGCCGGCTGCAAGACCCGGCGCAGCGCACGACGGCGCAGCGCGTCTTAGCCCACGTGCTCGATACGCTGTTGCGGCTGTTGCACCCGGCCATGCCGTTTCTGACGGAAGAGATTTGGCAGCTCATGGAGACCGTGGCGCCCGAGCGGGGACTTGAGTCATCTGCTGCGACGGCCGAAAGCGTCATGATTGCCGCCTGGCCAACGGCCGACGACAAGCGGCGCGACGCTGCGATCGAAGCCCGCTTCGCGGGTTTTCAGGAAGTGCTGCGTGGCTTGCGCGAGATTCGCAGCCGCCAGAACATCGCTCCCAAGACGCCGATCCGCTTCTCTGCCCGTTGCTCAAGAGAAACGGCGATATCGCTGGAGCCGATGTCACCCTATTTTCAGTTATTGGCGGGCGCGCAAGGAACCGCCTGGGGGCCGTCCGCCGGAGCACCGGAAACGCACGCGCACGTCAGCCTGAAAGGGATTGAGTTGTACGTCGATTTGGAGGGGCTGATCGACGTGAAGGCCGAGCTAGCGCGCTTGGAGAAAGAGCGCGACCGCCTCGCACAAGCGATTTCTGCGAAGGAAAAGAAGCTCTCGAACGCCAGCTTTGTCGAGCGCGCCCCCGCGGAAGTCGTTGCCAAAGAACGCTCGTCGCTGTCGGACCTGGAGAGTCAACTCGGCACGGTCGAACAAACGCTGAAGAAGTTGGCAAAGTAACGGGCGCGTGCGGAACCGTGGCGAGAACAGGCATTGGATCGCGGCGATTCATATCCCTGATCCACCAGCCGCGCAGCGGCGAAATAGTGTAGCCGTGGGCGCAAGCCCACGGTACGAATGCAACAGATTAGGTAAGCCGCGTAGCGGCGGCAGAGGTAGCCATTACGCGCTATGTCGCCGCTACGCGGCTGCGCGGATCGTAAGGGTTGCTTTCCGTGGGCTTGCGCCCACGGCTACACTCTACCGTCCCGACGGGGCTGGAGAATGCGGCGCACATCGCACCGTCGGGGCGAACAAGCCATATCTCTTGGAGCATGATCGCGATACAAGTACCTGTTAACTGTGCATTCTCGGCAAGTCGTCGCCGCGGGCGATGATCTCGGCCTCGGCGGTCGACAGTTCGTCAAGCCGTCGGGCGACTTCGGCGTCGCTGGCAAACAGCCGGGCAAGCTGCACGTAGGTAGAATGATGCCGCGCCTCCGACTCAAACAGGCTTTGATAGAACTTAGCCAGCGAACGATCCGAGAGCCGCTCTTTCAACAGCGCAAACCGCTCGCACGAGCGCGCCTCGATCAGCGCCGACACGAGCAGGCGATCGAGCGCCTTCTGCGGCTCTTGCTTACGCACCAGGTCGGCCAATTGGCCGCCGTAGTTGCTGGGCTTGAGCCGGCGGAAGCGCACTCCGCGCGCTTCCAGCAGATCGATCACCAGCCGAAAGTGCTCCAACTCCTCGGTCACGATCGGCGAAAGGGCTTTCACCAATTCCACGCGGTCGACATAGGCGAAAATCAAATTCATGGCTGTGCCCGCCGCCTTTTTCTCGCAATGCGCATGGTCAAGCAGCACTTCCTCGACGTTCGCTTCCACCTGCGCCAACCAGCGCGACGACGTGCTCGACTTGAGGTTCAACATGTCTTCTGTGACTGGAAATTGGGGGCAAGAGCGAACGAGTGGAAAGTGAAAAGTGGAAAGTGAAAAGCAGTGGCGGCGACCACCAACGAGCAATTAGCTAGCGAACAGTTCCCTATCCCTCTTTCCACTTTCCACTTTCCATTCACCCAACCTGCGGTTCGGGGCCTTCGCCGGCGCCGAGGGGCGCTTCTTCAGCCATCGCTTCGAGCGTCTGCCGGTCGACGCGGTCGTGAAAGCCCACAAAGAAGAGTAAGCACGTTGCGGCAGCCATGGCGGCAGGCCAGAGCCAGATCCGGCCCCAGTCGTGCGACTGTGCCTGGCGCCACTCGGCCCGGCTGACTCCGCCATCGTGGTCCCGGTCGGTGGAAAGCAAGGCGCTGCTGATCGCGATACCTTCGTAAATCCTGTCGTCAGGCGAGGGCTCTGCCTTTTTCTGCTCGCGCCATTCCTTGGGAACTTCGCCGAATTCGATTTTGCCATTTCTATTCTTGTCATTTTGTTCGGCGAAATCGGGCGGCTGCTCTTCTGCCGACTGGGGGCGGAGCCATTGCCGGACCGTTGACGACAAATCGAGATACTTCCAGAAGCCCGTGTCTTGCTCTTGCGACCGCCAGGCGGGCAACACAGCCCTGCCGGCCGACGAACCGTCGGGCGCGGTCACCGAAAGGATGGGGTTCGCCGGATACTCATCGACCGTGAAGGCCGCCGCGCGATTGCCGATGAAAAGACCGACACCCAGCGTCACAAAGGCGATAAAGCTCTGGGCGCTTGCCCGTAAATGCCGTGGGGCGCGCTGGTCGACGTAGATCTGGCTGGCAACGAAGAAAAAGTCGTAACACACACCGTGCAGCACGAGGCCCAGCAGCACCCAATTGAAATCCAGCGTGTGAAAACACCAATAGCGCGCCACCCAGGCCATCATGCCGACCAAGAGCATGTACTTCACTCCCAGCCGGCGGATGAAAAACGGCATAGCTGCCATGAAAAAGATTTCGGAGAACTGGCCGATGGTCTGCAGCGCAGTGGGCACCGGCATGTCGGTCTCCGTGAGGAACTGATTGGCGAAACTGTAGTAGAAGGCCAGCGGAATGCAGATCAAAAACGAACAGACGACAAACACTGCAAACGACGACTCACGCAACAACCCGATGGCCCCCAGGCCCCAGACGTCGCCCTCGGCCGCGGCGGGACGTGGCGGCGTATGCGGCAGCGTAAGGCAGTAAAGCGCGAGCACGACCGACGAGCCGCCAGCCAGATCGAAGAACACCGCGTTCATGCCGCCTAACAAGATGCCGACCACCAGCCCGGCGGCAATCCAGCCGATCGTGCCCCACACGCGGATCGCCGGAAAGTCGCGCTCCGGGTCGCTGATGTTCAAGAAGGAAATGGAATTGGTCAATGCCAGCGTGGGCATGAAGCAGACCGCGTAAGCCATCATGACCGACATCAAGCGAGGGAAAGCCGCCTGCTCGGCAGCGGCAATGAGTAGCCCGCCGCCAATCAGGTGCAACAGCGCCAATATCTTTTCCGTCGAAAAGAACCGGTCGGCAATGTAGCCTACGAACAAAGGCGAGATCATCGCAGCGATCGCCGTCGTCGCATAAATCCAGCCGATTTGGTCGCCGTTGTATCGCAGCACGTCCCCCATGTAGCCGCCGATGGAAACGGCCCACGAGCCCCAGACGAAATACTGCAAGAACATCATGATCGACAGGCGCAGGCGAATGGAGCTCATGAAAACAACCTGGGGAAGGGCGGAGTGCGGAATCCGGTCGGCGGTGTGCCGAGGTTCGGGTTCTATCTTAGAAGCCGGCCGCTGAACATGAAAGTGTCTCGGCTCATTTATTCACCGTTAAATAACCGTGCTCGATTACAGGGCGCGCGGTTCAGGGAGGATGGGCTGCCGCTCCGCGGGGCTTCTCCCCGTGGCCGGCACGATTGACTGGCTAACACGTCGCTGCCGCAAAAAACTCATCTCCGCCGGGCTCGTCCCGGTGGAAAGCACGACTCGTTGGCTCATCAGCAAAGCCTGCCAATCATGCGCTCGACCGGGACAAGCCCGGCACGGGGCGTGGCGTGGCGCCGGGATCGTCCTTTAGCCTGTCAATCAGCGCCCGCCGGGGACAAGCCCCGGACGTGGCGGATCAAAACCGGCATCAAGCCTGGTCGCATTACGAGGCTGGATTTTGCGCACGCCAGGCCTAACCTACGGCTTCACGTCGTCAGGGGCGGCGGCTCCGCGGCGAAATCGGCCAGCGCGGCTTGTGCCTGCGGTTGGCTGTCGCGCGTCGGCAGGAAGAGCCCGCGCAGCCGCGAACGAAGGATCACACCTTTTTCCAAGGGTTGACCAAAAAGCGGCGTCCGGCAAGAGACCTTGTCTCCGGTTGAGTCGGTGATTGGGGCGATGGCGTCATCCGGGTGGCACATTTCGGCATAAGTCACGGCCGCCGTTGCAAGGCGGGCAAGCAGATAGCCCGGTGCCGAGAAGATCGCCTCATTGCCTGCCGGGCCAAGCCGAGTTTGTGCCGTAACCATCGGCCGGCTGTCGAGCAGGTTTGTTTCGACGGACACGACCAAATCGACCCGTGGACAAACGAGACCGCACAGGTCGACCAGCGCTGCCCGCCAGTAAATGAGTACGCCAAATGGCCGCTCCTGCGTCTGACCGTACCTCACGATCAGGTCGCCTCCCCGCTGGTAGAAGTCGCTGACGACCTCGGGGCCGTTGATCCGAAGACCAACGCCCAAGAATTGTGCGCCGACAAGCGAAACGTTCGCGTAGCACGCATCGCTCAAGCCCTGTTCGGGCGAAAGCGCGTCCAAGCTGGCGCACAACGGCCCGCAATAAAGTACGGCTTGCGTGGAGCGAAGCTGCCAAAAGACGTCACCGGCCATGAAGGGCTGCCATCCGGT
>DASSFG010000406.1:0-3641 GCA_035694685.1 Pirellulales bacterium | reverse complement strand
AAATACTTCGGCGCGGGGGCGCCGTGCTCGAAGAAGCTTCGGGGCGGCTTAAACGGGCGGCCGCTGACGACCTCGCTCGCCCTCATCTCATCTGGTTGGCTGCCGCCAGCGCCCACGCGGACTTCGATCAGCTTGCGCGATTGACCAGCGACCAGAACGCCGAAATCCGACTTCAAGCGCTCCGCGCCTTGACGGAAGCCATCGACCAAACTGCCCCCGCCGCCAGCGCCTCGATCGATATCTTGCTTTCGGCGTTAGGCGACGCCGACCCACAGGTACAGCACGCGGCGCTACTCGCGTGTTTTGGGCTCGACGGCGATGTGCCCGACGCCGTGCTCGCCGGCCCGGCGCGTAGCTCCGACAGCTACCTGCGGCAGACGGCCGCGCTGTTGCTTGCCGAACGGGCAACCGACGACCAGTTGTCGCAACTTTGTAAGAGCGACGACGCCCCAGGCCGGCTGGCCGGAGTGTTGGCCATCGGCTTTCGGCTGACGGTGCCACCGGCCACGCGGCCCATTGCCTCCGACTTGCCCCTGGCAAAGCTTCCCAACGAAGAACAGTACGTCATTCAATTTGCCGACGCCAAGGTCGACCTGCGCGAGCATGGCCGCATCGGCAGCTTCACGGTCGCCGAGCATTGGAGAGCGGGCAAACACTCGGAGGCCCAAGAGAGATTGTTTGAACGGCTACTTGACATTGCCCAATCAGATGCCGCTCAAACTGATGCCAACGAAGCCGTCCGTTTGCAGGCCGCCTATTTCCTCAAATTGCTCTCTGACGCTCGCAGCGAACCTGCGGTCGCCAAAGTCATTCAAGAGAGTGAGGAACGCAGGCTCGCGGTCGCGCCGCTCAAAGGTGTGGGACGAGTCTGGCTGACCGGGCCATTCCTCGATCGTGGTCAAGGTTTTGGAACCATCCATCCTCCGGAGACAGGTCCGGTCGACGTCTCAGCCGTTTATTCGCAAGGCGACGGCAAAATTGCCTGGAATGAACTGACGAACGCCACGCACTGCGATCTCTTCCGCAAATTCGGCCGTTGCGACGACGCCTCGTTTTACATCTATTTCCAGCTTGAAACCGTCCGCCGCGAGCGCGTGCGGCTGATGGTCGGTTCCGACGACGGCGTGAAGGTCTGGCACAATGGCCGCGAAGTCTGGTCCAACCCCGCCCAGCGCGCTGCCCTGCCGCTAGCCGACTTAGTGACGCTCGACTTGTCTCCCGGCGGCAACGACGTGTTGTTGCGCGTGCAAAACAATGCGGGCGAGTGCGGTTTCTATTTGCACTATCGGGCCCTGGGCAATGTGGCAGCCCGCATGCCCGAGAAGTTTGGCGCCGATACGCTGGCCGAGCGCTTGAAAGCCGCGTCGGCGCACGATGTCGGCATGCTTGCGCCGGAGTTCCTCCAGGTCGATTGGCAAAAGTCGGTCGCCGAGGGCGACCCGTCGCAGGGGCGACGCCTGTTTGAAAAGCTCGGCTGCGCTAAATGCCATGCTGCGAGTGCCGACGCCGCAACGACCGGCGGCCCTAGTCTGGCCGACGCGGCGCGGCGCTTCACGTTGCCTTATCTGGTCGAGTCAGTTCTGGCGCCCAGCAAGCAAGTGTCGCCCCTTTTTCGCCGCAGCTCGATCGAGACGGAAGGCGGCCAAGCGCTAACGGGTCTGGTAGTCAGCGAAACGGCCGACGAATTGGAGTTGCTTCAGAACGACGGCACTCGCCGCACGCTGCCCAAAGGTGAAATCGCCGAGCGGCAGTTGCAAGATCTTTCTCCCATGCCCGCCGGCATCGTCAAGACCCCCGCCGAACTCGCCGATCTCTTGGCCTATCTGCTGCGCGGAGAAAACTAACGCATTCTGATGGGTTTTCACGAACAAAAGGGCCAGTTAGCTTTCGCGGAGGATGGGCTTCCTAGCCCGTCACCTTGGACGGTGACGGCCTGGGAAGGCCATCCTCCAATAACGTCATTATCCGTTTTGCCGTTACATCAAAATTCATCGGCCGCCTCTTGACAGTGCAAAAAACCTCCTGATAATCGAGCGAACAGGACGACGTCGTGGTCTGAACCTTGTTGGGATGGAAACCGTGTCACGACGAACGCTTAATGAGCCATCGGGAGATCATGGCGGTGCTACGGGTTCTTACCGTGATGCGCAATCAGGTGCATTGGCCGCATTGCTGCCAACCTCTCGGTTAACGGGCCGATCAAAGTCCGCCCCTGTTGCACCAGGAGACCGCCGATAATGAATCGAGGCCGTCTGCTGTGCTACGTGTGCCTTGCGGCCGGGGCAACCTCCGGCGTCGGACTGGTTCTTCGGACATGCGATCTGTCGTCGGTCGCCAGCAACAAGCTGTCGCTCGGCCCTGACATGCGCACCGTAAAGGCAGGCGAAACCTCGCCGTTTCGCCTGCGGTTTGCGGCTCCGCTTGGCGAGCCGCTCGAGTTTAGCGATCTTGATTTTTTGCGGCACCGTTTCGCGCTGCGTCGGGGTGCGGATCTCGCCAAGGTGGTTCACCTGCTGCATCTCTGCTGCAGTAACCCGGCCGCTCCACTGGAGGCGGGAGATCGCACGGGCAGCATTTCCGAGCTGTCGAGCGTTCTTCTCGACCAACGACGCGCGGCCGAATGGTATCCCGGGCATTCCTTTTTTATCATCCATACCGCGCATGGACTCCGCTACGTCACTTCTACAGCCGGGGTCGCGGGTGATATTACCGCCCAACCCCACGTCGACCAGGTGCTGGCTCTTTTCGCCGACCTTAATTTGCCCGCAACGACGCGCCTGCATGTGATGCACGGAGACGCGGCGCTGGAGGATGTTCTTCGTGATTGTTTGGCAAACTTCCAGCTCTCCGGCGAATTCGAGTGGTCGGTCTTAGGGCTCATACGGTACTCTCCTAGCGATCACGTTTGGGAGAATCGCTTTGGCGAGTCGTATACTCTTGACGACATCGTGCGAGCGTTGATTGCGAAGCCTCTCAGCTCCGCGAGTTGTGGCGGCACGCACACCTTATTTACGCTTGGGGCGATCGCCCAAATCTCCAGCCTGCATCGCGGATTGTCGCGGGAGGTCGCAGATTTGCTCGATCGTTATCTATGCGCCACGCTAAACCACGTCATTGAAACTCAACTAGCCGACGGATCGTTTGACCCGAAGTGGTATTGTAGTGTTGAAACCGCGGCATGGTATCAGGGGCTCGTGACGAAGGTGCGGCGCGAACTCCCAGACCGCGCGTGGCTAGCGACCGGTGCCGGCCGCGCCGCATGTATCGAGCCTTTGTCGCCGATGGTGGAGAAAACGCAAAAAGTCTTGGCAACCGGCCACCACTTGGAGTGGATTGGCCTGCTTCCCTCGCGCGAGCAGCCTTCGCGTGAGCCGATTGAAAAAGCCGCCCAGTTTCTACACGACTCCCTAATCTCCGCTGAAGACGAGCAAATCGAAGCAAGCTTTTGCCCCTATTCGCATGCGCTGTCGGCCCTTGTTTACCTGTCGTCAAAGAACGTGGCCGGTTGAAGTATGAGGTTCTTTTGTTTTCAGTTTCCTAATTCCCCGACTGGAGCTGTCCCTATGTCGTCATTTTTCCAGAGAATCGCACTGTTTTCCTTCGCGGTCTTCGTCCTTTGTGCCCTCCACTTTAAGTCCGCA
>DASSFG010000405.1:0-17120 GCA_035694685.1 Pirellulales bacterium | reverse complement strand
GCTGATCGTTGTGGCGGGCGCGAAAGGCGGCGCGGGGACGACGACGATCGCCGTCAACCTGGCAGTCGCCCTGGCAGGCAAGGGGCGTCGTACGGTGGTGGTCGACGGCGATTTGGGTAAGGGCGACGTGGCGGCAGGCTGCGGCCTGCACGGCGGACCTACGATCGTCGATGTGCTGGCAGGCCGTCGGCGCGTTGCCGAAGCACTGCGGCCTGGTCCCGCGGGACTGCGAATTGTGCCGGGCGCCTGGGCGACCGGCCGTTTAACCGATTGCGACGCCTCGGCGCAGGAGCGGCTGATTTACGAATTGCGAGGTTTGGATGGCGTCGACACGGTGGTGATTGACGCCGGTTGCGGCATGCATCGAATCCTGGAACGGTTTTGGCGCGCCGCCGACCAGATCTTGCTCGTGACAACTACGGATGATACCTCGGTAATGGATGCTTACGCTGCCGTCAAAACCATGAGCCGACGAAATTGCGGCGTGCCTGTATACGCCGTGGTGAACCAGGCGGCGCGGCGTGAACAAGCCCGCCAGGCGCACGCGCGCTTGGCTCAAGCATGTCGGCGTTTTTTGGCGATGGACGTGTCTTGCGCGGCGCACCTGATGGCGTCGGGCGAGATCGCCGCGGCGGCGCGGCGGCAAACACCGTTCCTGCTCACTGCGCCCGTCTGCCAGGCCGCCCAAACCATCAAGCGTCTTGCCGAGTTTCTCAGTCCCACTACCACAAACGCGAGGTCCCATCCCAAAGGCGACAAAAATTCGCAGCGAACCATTCAAGCCCTGACCGTCGGACGACCGATAATAAGGGCCGGTGTCGGCCGCTTGCCGGCTGGCAAATTGTAACGGTTACGAATTGTGTGCGGGGCGGCCGGGAGCGACCAGCGTGGCACGAGGCTACGGCGGAATTCTCGGCTTCGTGGCGTTTGCCACCGTGATTGCACGAGGGTGCCTTCACGCCGGCGGCGCCGAGGCGACGTTGTTCGCGGCGTGGCTCAGTTTGCTGATCGCATTTCCGCTGGGATGCGTAATCGGCGCGCTGGCCGACTGGATGGTGCTCGAATCGATTCGAGGACAACTGGCGGCGGAAATCGCCGCGCGTGAGGCCAAGGAACCGGCCTTGACAGGCAAGAACAAACCATGACCCATCGGCCGCCGGCCGCTTATCCAGCGGCGAGGAGCACGATGGGCCGCGGTGTGCAATCATGGAGGATGTGCATGGCAGTTACGGTCGCAGCAGAAGACGTCGCGCAACTTTGGGAAGCCTTCAAGGCCGATCAGAACAACCAGGATCTTCGCAATCGGCTGGTCGAGACGTACCTGCCCTTGGTGAAGTACAACGGCGAGCGGATCTGGTCGCGCTTGCCGGAAGGCGTGGAGCTCGATGACCTGGTTTCGGCAGGCGTGTTTGGTCTGATGGACGCGATCGACGCCTTCGATCTTTCGCGCGGCGTGAAATTCGAGACGTACTGCGTGCCGCGAATTCGCGGCGCCATGCTCGACGAGCTGCGCACGATGGACTGGGTGCCGCGGCTCGTGCGCTCCAAGGCCAGCAAGCTGAACGAGGCGATCAAGACGCTGGAAACCAGGCTCGGTCGTCAGCCAACGGAAACAGAACTGGCCGCGCAGCTTGAAATCAGTGTGCCTGAGCTGGAAAAGATGATTCTCGACGCCAACGCGGTCGGGCTGATCAGCTTGAACAAGAAGTGGTACGAGACCGACAGTTACAAGGATGTGCGCGAAATCGACATTCTCGAAGACAAGAAGGGCGAAGACCCGACACGTCGCATTCAAAAGACCGACTTGATGCGGCTGGTGACCAAGGGCCTGAACCGCAACGAGCGGCTGATCATCATCCTCTATTACTACGAGGAGCTGACGATGAAGGAGATCGGCGCCACGCTCGATCTTTCCGAGAGCCGCGTAAGCCAGATGCACAGCTCCATCGTGCAACGGCTGCAAAGCCAGCTTGAGCGGCGGCGGCCCGAATTCGGCACGTAATCGTAGCACGGATTCATTTCGTGACGGTAGCACCAGCCGCGGCCCGGACTTGGAACGGAATCAATTCCGTTCCACGATAAATCGTCCAGCAAAACAGAGCTTTGGCAGAGAGGAGCGAAGCCGGACCAGGCTGAGTTGGTCCGGCTTTTCTCTTTGCCTTATCACCACCTTTAGCCGAGCAGCGCCGCGATCGGCTTTCCTTCGCTGAGCTTGATGGGCCGACCGATGGGCGCCAGCTCGTCGTGAGCGGGGTCGATGCCGAACGCGCTAAGCACGGTGGCATGGACGTCAGGCACGTCGTAGGGATCATGCACCTGGCGGCCGCCCTCGGGGTCAGTTGCGCCGAGAGCGATTCCACCTCGCAGCCCGCCGCCGGCTAAGAGCATGGTGAATCCGTGCGGCCAATGGTCGCGACCGTCGAGAGGGTTGATCTTTGGCGTACGGCCAAACTCGCCGCCGCACAAAATGACGGTTTTGTTGAACAGCTCTCGCTGGCGCAAGTCGTCGATCAAGGCTGACAGCGCGGCGTCGAGCGTCGGCGCCAGCTTAGCGTGAAGCTCATGATTGTTGACGTGGCTGTCCCAACCGCCAAGATTGACTTCAACGCAGCGCACGCCCACCTCAATCAACCGTCGTGCCGCCAAACAGCCTCGGCCAAAAGGCGTATCGCCATAACTCGCCAACGCGGCCTTCGGCTCCCGCTGCACGTCGAACGCCTCAATTTGCTTGGAGGTCATCATGCTGCGGGCGTTGGCCACGGTCTCGCGATGCATGGTGGCCGCCGCGGCCGTCTCCCGGCCACGGGCAAACGCGGCCTCCACGACGTTCAAATCGGCCAGACGGCGACGGATGCGCTCGTCAGCCACCTGGGAGGTAATATCGGGTACTTTTTCAGCCGGATCGGGGCACTTGAAGGCGTCGTATTGCTTGCCCAGCAGGCCGCCCACGCTTGGCCACTGCGTTTCCAGGATCGAGACATGCCGCGGAATCTCCGTACCGGCCACCGGCAACTGGTGGCAGCAGATCGCGCCAAGCGACGGATGAACGACTGTGGCATTGGGTCGATAGCCGGTTTTCACTGCGTACGTGCCGCGCTCGTGATCGCCCTCTTTGCTCACCACCGAGCGGACAAGTGCCACGTGCTGCATCCGTTCGGCCAGACGCTCGTAGCCCTTGGCAAGCTGAATTCCCGCGACCGAAGTGGCGATCGCCTGCGTGCCGCCGGCGATCGTTTTGCCGGGATGCGGATCAAACGTTTCCAACTGACTCGGGCCTCCGGCCAGCCAGAGAAAGATGATCGACTGGGCAGGTTCACCGCCAGGCTGGTCAGCCGATCGGCGTGCGAGCAGCTCAGCGGCAGGTGTCAGCCACGACACGCCACCCAAGGCCGCCAGTTTGAGTGCGCCGCGGCGATCAACCAACACCCGGGGGCACTCATTTCGGCCTTCTGCCTTCTGCCTTTTGCCTTTATCGGTCAGTGGTTCCATGAAAACTCCGTTGAATTAAGCAGGCACCAAAAGAGATCTTCCAGCCGTTGATTGCGCGAGCGGGTGTCGGAGAGGTCGGCCAATTCGGCCACGAAATGCCGGGCTTCTTCGGGCGTGGGCCGCCGAGTGAGCACGGCCAGGTAGGCCGTCTCAATCGCCTTTTCGTCGCTGGGCGCCAGCATGGCAATGTGGGTAGAAGCATTCGCCACGACGTTTTGACCGATGCGGTCCTGCAATTGTTTGCCGTTCATCATCAGTAGCCGCTGCGGAATGGTGCCTCCCTCAGGCGAAAACTCTTCATCTCCCAGGTCGCCATAGCGTTTGATGAAGTCGTTGTGCGATCCCAACCGGCCGATGCGCACGAGAATGTGCGATTCGTAGTCGATCGTCGAGAGCGAAGCCGATTGTAGCAGCCCGCCAACGACCTGTTCCGGCCGCAGCCGAGTCAGTGGGAAGGCCGCCCAAGCCGCTTCATGTTCAGACGTAATTTCCTGCTCGGCGGCCACGCTGTCGATGCGAAACACGCCGCTCGCGGCGATGACTCGAATCAGCCGCTGTAGGTCGTAGCCGTGTTTGACAAAATCGTCGGCCAAAAGATCGAGTGCCGGCGGAGGATCGCCCACTGAGGGGATGTCGTCGATCGGTTCGACCAGTGGACGCCCAAACAACTCGGCCCAAAATCGGTTCACGGCTGCCCGGCTAAACGCGCGGTTGCCTGGGGCGGTGACCCAGGCGGCCAGTTTGTCGCGTCGCGTGCCCTCGGCCGGCAGCAAGTCGGCTTGAAACGGTACGCAAGGAACGACGGTCTCTTTCGCCAGCGTGTTGCGGTTTTCGACCTCATATTCGCCCTCGCCATCGACGATGCCTTTCAGCCCTTGCTGCCTGGTTTGCCCGAAGAAGGCGGCGAGCCCTTGGAAATCGCGTTGCTTCCAGGGCTGAAAGGGGTGGTCGTGGCACTCGGCGCAATCGAGCCGAACACCCAAGAAGGCACGGGCCACACGCGCGGCCAACTCGGCTTCGTCCGGCCCCTTTTCCTGCTCCGGCTTGATGGTCACGGTGATGAAATTGGTGGCCGGGCGATCGGTCCAGATGCCCGAATCAGTGATTAGCTCGCGGACTAGCTCGTCGTAGGGCCGGTTGGCCTGCAACTGATCGCTCAGCCAGGCGAGGAAGCGGCGACGGCGATAAATGATGAATGGCCCGTCCTGCACGCCCACAAACGCCCGGGCCAGCCGCTCAGACAGGTAATCGTGGCAACGGCGATCGTTAAGAATGGCGTCGAGCCACCGCTCCAGCCTTCCACCGGGCGGCTCATCTTCAAATTGCCGAATTTCTTCCAACGATGGAATGGTGCCTGTTAAAGCGAGTGAAAGCCGGCGGGCGACCGTGAGATCGCTGGCCGCAGGGGCAGGCGTCAGCCCGGCTTTCGCCCATTCCGTTTTGAAAACGGCATCGAGCTCGGCCACCGTTTGAGCGGCATCGGAGGAGGTTCTCTCGACGCTGTCGGCCGGACGTAACTCCGGCTGCTGGGAGGTCTTATGAACGGGCGCCAGGCTGGCAGCCAGGGCCGTCAGCCCGGCCAGGCACAGCAAGCTGAATACGAGGTTTTTGAGCCACACGGCAGAAGCGCGTCCATTGATCGAGGGTATTCTCCCAATAGTACCCAATCGGCCGATGGTTGGCTTCAAAAAAGCCTGGCGTCGCTTATCTTCACCAGGTGCCGGCTTTGTACAGCTCCAGCCGTTTGCCAATGAACTCCCTGCCCGAGGCGGGGGCCAACTCGAAGGCCTGCGTCCCATATTTGATGGCATTTTCGAAATCACCGTTCTGGGCGTAGGCGGCGGCAATCGTGTCCAGGCAGTCGTAGTCGTTCCAGTCCGTCAATTCGCACGCGCGCGTTGCCAGCGACAGTGCCCTCTTTCCATCGCGCACTTTGCGGTCGCTGGAGGTGGCCAACATCCAGGCGAGCCATCGGTATCCATCGAGGCCGTGAGGATCGAAACGAATGGCCTGTTCGAAATCCGCAATCGCGCGGGATTCGTCGCCCTTCGCTCTCCATGACAGGCCGCGAGTGCGATAGGCGCGGGCATTCGTCCGTTGCAATTCAATGGCACGCGTGGCGTTCGTGATCGACTTGTCGTGGTCTTTGAGCACATACCGGAGCCACGCGGCATTGTCCCAGATCGCCGACTCGTTCGGACGATGGCGCAACGCCTCGTTGTAGTCAGCCAAGGCGCGTTGGTAGTCGCCCTTATCGTTGTAGATGTTCGCGCGGCTGTTATAGAGCCAGCCATCTGACGGCCTAAGCCGAACGGCGTCGGAGATGTCTGCCAAGGCCATTTCCAGGTCGCCCTTCTCTTCCCAAGCCATGGCCCGTAGTTGATACCAACCTGCCTCCTTGGGCTGGGCGCGGATCTGCCGCGTGAAGTGGTCGATCGCGTCGTCGAGCGACACCACGTCAGTCTTGTTTACCCAGCCTTCTTGGCCGTTGTGGACACGGATCCAGACCCAATTCCCCTGATAGCGCTCGATGGTGCATTTGATGTCACCCATCGTGCCGATATCTTGGCTGCCGACACGCAGGTGGATGGTTTTCAAATGGGCTTTCATGCCCTTCATTTTCGGCTGCGTGGTTCGCGCACGGACGGTTGCTGGTTGTGGCGTCGGGCCCGAAATGCGCGGCGGCGTCAGGTTGTCTACCGTCGGCCGGCGATACTGTCCGATGTCGAACGCCAACGCGTCGGTCGACACGTCGCCCAAGAGCTTGGGCGTCTGGACGCCGTTGAATTGCCGTGCCACGTAACGTTTTGTCTCGAGACCGGCGAACTGGGAAAGCTCGCCCAACGAGACGTGGCCGTCGCGGTCGGCGTCGGCGCTCCCGTGCAGACCCTCGATGAGAAAGTGCATGAACACACCGTGGCCGACCGCCTGATCTTCCATCGACACCTGGCCTGGAGCGCAACTGCTTAACAGCACGATCCCCTCCGGCGCAAGCAGCAGGTCGCGTGCGAACTGGGCGGTGACGTCGGGGCCACCCGCGGCCCGGCGGCCCGACAGGAGCGGGTCGTTGCGGCAACAATCGACGACCAGCAATTTGAGGCCGGCGGGCGATCGGTTGAGGCGTTGGTAGACCGAGTCGAGCGCGATCAGCGTGCCGGGATCGTCGAGCCTGGCGTCGGCCGGGCAGAGGTAGCTCTTGCCCTCGACGTGAACGCCGTGGCCGCTGAAGGCCACAAGCAGCAGGTCGTCGCGCTCGGCGATCTGCATCAGCACGTCTAGTTGCCGTTCGACGTTGTTCTTGGTGGGGCGGTACTTGGTCTGGCCGGCCTGGTCGTCGAGCACGAAGACGTTCTTTTCGTCGAAGCCGCGCGAGAGGAGCTCGTTGCGCATCGCTCGCATGTCGGCCCCGGCAAACTTGAGGTCTTCCAACTCGGCATAATCGTCGACGCCGACAAGCAACGCCCAGCGTTGCGAGGCGGCGGCCGTCTGGTCGCCCGTGGTGACCAGCAGGGCGGTGAAGAAGGCCGCGCGGAAAAAGAGGTGCTTCATGCCGCCCTCGACGACAAGCCAGTAGAGCAACTCCCGATCAGTATGAACGTGCCACGCGCGGTCCGTCAAGTGTTGCGGCGACCGAAGAAGTCGGCAAACGTCCGTCAGTATCACGCCGGCCACACCTGCCGTCATTTTGATGACGCGAGGCACCGGCTACCGGTCAACCTGCCCCGCAAAGATGCCGTAAAAACTGAGCGTTGCGAGCATCCCCACCGCGAGTGGTATGCGGCTTGCTTTGCTCGCCGCCGCAACGGCGGTTGTGCGTTGGCACAGCGAAGAATTGGGGATCGCGTAAGAGTGGGCATTACCCACCTTTGATTCTTGGTGGGCAGCAAGGGGCAAGGTGGAGTTTGCCCACACTACGGCTGCCACGCATCCTGATTCTTTAACAACACAACAAGCAGCGCCGGATCGCGCCAGAAATTTGCTTGACGAACGACAACTCGCACCCCCACAATGACCGACGCAGCGGCGGCCGGTACGTCCAGAAAGCCATAGCCGGTGAACTGACTCCTGTCCCACGAGGGTGACCCATGCAACGCGGCTCGCGTACGTATTGTCGGTGGCCCTACCGCCCGGCCAGCGGGCAGCGCCCGCACGTGGCCGACGTCCGCATGGCGGCCGTCCGTAGCCCGGAACGGGCGTTATTCGATAGCCCAGGGTACAACGTTCGGCATTTGCCCGACACAACGAGGGCGTTATCGACAGCACCTCCGCGCCGGCGTGGCCGCGCGGGCTTGGCATGTCGCGGCACGCGTCTCGCGGCGCTGCTGTTTTGCTTGGCCTTTCTCGTTCATGCCCCGGCGCTTCAGGCGGGCGAAAAGGAGGATTACAATGCCGCGTTTACGAAGGCAGAAGCCCTAGAAGCAAAAGCTGATTACCGAGCCGCCGCGCGCCAGTACGAGCGCGCTCTAGCGCTGTCGCAGCGAGCTTTCGGCAATGACGCTGTCGAGACCGCCGTAGTCCTAAGTAACCTGGCGCACGTTTACCGGAACATGGGCGAATTCGCTCGGGCCGAGCCGCTCTACCAGCGCACCCTTAAGCTGTTCGAATCCGCGCTTGGACCGAACGAGCCCGGCGTAGCCACGATTCTCAACAACCTGGCGGCCCTTAATGTCGACATGGGCCAATACATCAAGGCCGAGCCGCTCTACCAGCGCAGCCTCAAGATCCGCGAGGCCAAGCTCGGGCCCGACCATCGCGACGTGGCCATAAGCCTCAATAACATTGGGATCCTGTATCAGGAAATGGGCCGACACGCCGAGGCCGAGCCGCTCTACCAGCGCAGCCTCAAGATTTGGGAAGCTAAGCTGGGGCCGGACCACCTCGACGTGGCCCTATGCCTCAACAACCTGGCGTATCTGTATAGCGAAATGGGCCGCTACGCCGAGGCCGAGCCGCTGTATCAGCGCAGCCTCAGCATTCGTGAGGCCAAGTTGGGCCCCCGCCATCCCGATGTGTCCCTAAGCCTCGACAACCTAGCCTCCCTTTACGGTGAGATGGCCCAATACACACAGGCCGAGTCGCTCCACAAGCGTAGCCTCAAGATCCGCGAGGCCGTCCTGGGCAAGAATCACCCCGCTGTGGCCAACAGCCTCAACAATCTGGCGCTCGTTTCCCAAAACCTCGGTCAATATGCGCAGGCCGAGCGGCTTTTCCAGCGCAGCCTCAAGATTTGGGAAGCTAAGCTGGGGCCGGACCACCCGCTTGTCGCAACAAGCGCCCACAACCTGGCCGCCCTATACGATGAAACGGGCCGATATGCTCAGGCCGAGCCGCTCTACGTGCGCAGCCTGAAGATCAAAGAAGCTAAGCTGGGGCCAGATCACCCCGATTTGGCTGGCAGCCTTGATAAGCTAGCCCAGCTCTATGGCGAAATGGGCCAATACGCTCAGGCTGAGCCGCTCTACCAGCGTAGCCTTAAGATCCGGGAAACCAAGTTCGGCCCCGATCATCCCCATGTGGCCGGCAGCCGCAATAACCTAGCGGTGCTCTACGACAAAATGGGCCGATATGCCGAGGCCGAGCCGCTCTACCAGCGCAGCCTCAAGATCTGGGAAGCTGTGTTGGGGCCGGACCACCCCGAAGTTGGCCTCGCCCTCAGCAACTTGGCGGAGCTGTACAGGGCCATGGGCCGGTACGTCGAGGCCGAGCCGCTTCAGCAGCGGAGCCTCAAGATCCGCGAAGCCGCGTTGGGGCCGGACCACGTCGACGTCGCCTCGAGCCTCAATAATTTGGCGATCCTCTACAAAGACATGGGCCAATACGCTCAGGCGGAGCCGCTCTACCTGCGCAGCCTGAAGATGTGGGAGACGAAGCTGGGGCCGGACCATCCAAACATTGCCCTAAGCCTGGACAATCTGGCGGCCCTTTACGAAGAAATGCACGAGAACAAGAAGGCAGCGACCGAGGTCGATCTCGCGCGGCGGATCGTGCGAAAGCACATTGCGAGGGTTCTGCCCGTCCTAAGCACACGGCAGCAGCTTACGTTTCTTCAGAAGACCGACGAAGGCCGGTTTAATCGTGCGCTGACACTCGGCTGGCGGCACCAAGACGATGCACCCCTGGCCGAGCAATCGGCCAGTTGGCTGCTGAATGGCAAGGCCGTGGTGCAAGAGTCCCTGGCCGAGCAAGCGCGGTTGGCCCGCGATAGCCAAGATCCCGAAATCGGCAAGCGGATCAAAAAGTTGACGGCGGTGCGCGGCGAGCTTGCCGCACTCAGCCAAGTTGCACCGGAGGCGGGTAAGGAAGCGGGCCATGGGGCGCGCCTAGCGGATCTGGTCGCGCACGAGCAAGAGCTTTCTAGGCAAGTCAATCTGGCCGCCGGTCGCCCCGCCCTCGACGAGCCTTGGATCGAGCCGGCTGCCGTCCGCAAAGCGCTTGCCGACGAGGCCGTGCTGATCGATATCGTGTGCCTCAGCGCGTTTGTTTTCGAGGCCAAGCACGGCGAAGAATATTGGCGGGCGGCGCGCTATGTGGCCTGGGTGGTTCCGCCCGCCGGACAAGGCGACGTGCGGATTGTTGATTTGGGCGAGGCCGACGCGATCGATCGGGCCGTCGAGGCGGCGCGGCAGGCGATCGAGCGTTCGGCCCGTGAAATCAAGCGGCCCCTGGACGACGAAGAAAACGCCGAGCAGACGACGGCCGAAGCGTTGAGCGGCCTGGCCGAGCTGATGCTCGCGCCCTTATTGCCGGCGGTTGGCGACGCCAAAGAATTGATTCTCAGTCCCGATTCGCAGTTGTGGCTGGTGCCGTGGGCGGCGCTGCCGCTGGACGACGGCAAATACGCCGTCGAGCGCTGGCGAATACGGTACGTCACCAGCGGTCGCGACGTCGTCCTGGCGGGCCTGACCGAAAACCAAAAAACGAGGCCAACGACACGCCCGCGGATCTTCGCCGATCCCGATTTCGATCTCGACGGCAAGGCGACCGCGGCCGCCACGCGGGCGGTGCTGCGCGGCAAAGAAAAGGAGCTGGCCACGCGGGGCGCGGCGGGACTCTCGCAGAGCCGCCTCGCGCCGTTTGCGCGGCTGCGAGGGACGGCCACCGAGGCAAAGCTGATTACCCCGGCCATCACGGCGCTGGCGCACGAGGCCCCCACCGTCTACAGCGAACAGTACGCTTTGGAGGGCGTGCTGAAAATGATCGCCTCGCCCAGGGTGCTGGTGCTGAGCACGCACGGGTTCTATTTCGCCGATCAGGAGGCGAAGAAAGACGATGAACGTGCCCTGCTGGCCACTACGGGCGAAAATCAACACCGCGGCGCCGTGCTGGCCAGCGATGGTACGCCGCTGGAAAACCCGCTCTTGCGCTGCGGCTTGGCGCTGGCCGGCTGCAACAAGCCGCGCGGGGACGTCGCGGTCGACGACGGCATCGTCACGGGCATGGAGATTGTCGGGCTCGACCTGCGCGGCACCGAGCTGGTGGTGCTCAGCGCTTGCGAAACGGGTCTTGGGCAAGTGCGCAACGGCGAGGGCGTGGCCGGCCTGCGTCAGGCGTTCCAGTTGGCCGGCGCGAAGGCGGTGGTCTCGACGCTCTGGAAAATACCCGACGCCGAAACGGTCGCCCTCATGACCGACTTCTTCAACCACCTCGCCGCCGGCGAGAGCAAAGCCGCAGCCTTGCGCAACGCGCAGCTTGCCCAGATCAAAACCCGCCGCGACGAGTACGGCGCCGCGCATCCATATTACTGGGCCGCGTTTACCGTGACGGGGAACTGAAACGATGCCGCAATTCATCGGTTACGATTGGAGTCAAATGAGAAATCATCTGCGGGTCTTTACCGTCACGGTCGCCGCTCTGGCCTTGTTGCAGGCGCCGCGCGCAAGCGCCGACACGGTGGACGACTTGCGCCAACGTTTGACGGCTGCCAAAAAGGACAGGCAATGGAACCAGGTGGAGCGTTACGCCGAAGCTCTGCTTGCCGCCGCGGAAACGACGCTCAGCGGCGATCCCAAGCGCCTGCTGGCCAATCGCAAGGTAGCAGCGCTAGGCTTGTCTGCCTTAGCTGGCGAATTGCGCGACCAAGGCCGGCTCGCGGAGGCAGAAGCCAAAGACAAGCGGGCCCTCGATATCTTGGAGCGCGCGGGCCGGCCGGCAAAGCAAATTGCCGTCGTCGCCGCGAGCCTCGGTAAAACCCATCGCAATCAAAAGCGGTATGCCGAGGCCATTCGGATGTACAAATGGTCTTTAACGACCTACGAACAGGCGTCCGGCAAAGTACACGAAGACGTGGAGCTCGCACTTAGCAAACTGGGGCACGTCTATGTCGACCAAGGGCGCTTTGCAGAGGCAGAACCGCTCTTTTTGCGCGCGATGCAAATCTCAAAAGAGCTGCACGGTGAGTATCACGCGAAAGTTGCCTGGCGCAATTACGACCTCGGCCGATTGTATTGGATGAGCGATGATGACAAGCAGGCCCTGGTTTATTTTCAACGCGCCTTGGAAATTCGTGAGCGTGTGCTTCCCAAAGACGATCCGCTGATCGCCAGCTCGCTGGACGACGTGGCGGACGCCTTTCAGCACCTGGACCAACACGATCAAGCGGAGAAGATGCTGCGGCGGGCACTTGGAATCGCGGAGCGGTCGCACGGCGCGAGTCACCCGAAAGTCGCGCGGTTGCTCGACAACCTCGCCGACAGCCTTGTCGGCCTGAAGCGATTTCGAGAAGCCGAGCAAAACTACCAGCGCGCGCTCACGATCTATGAGCAGGCCAAAGGCCCCATGAGCCGCGAGGCCGGCTGGGTCGTTCACTCTTTGGCCGATTTGAAGGAAGCGGAAGGGCAGTGGGAGGACTCCGCGAAGTTTTACGAGCGCGAGCTGGCCATCGAGGAGGCGCTTGACGGCGCGCAACATCCGAACGTCGCGCAAACGCTTCGCATCCTTGCCGGCGTCTACGGACGATTGGGGCGCGCAACCGAAGCCGACGACGCATTGTCGCGCTGTCTTGACATCCTGGATGCGTGGAAGGGAGAAGACAGTGATCTCGTGGCCTCGTTTCTTGGGGCCGCCGGCGAGGCGCTTCGCAACAATCGTCAAGGAGATCAAGGAATCGAGCTCTATCGGCGCTCGATCGCCATGAGTGAGCGGCTACACGGCGCGGGCCACGCAGAGTCAATAACTGTGAGAGCGGAATTTGTGGCTGCTCTCATACGCTCCTCACCTAAGAACTACGCCCTCGCGGAGTCTGAGGGAGTCCGGCTTTTAGCAGACTGCCGCAGGCTATTCGGGAATGACGACGTTCGCACGGCGCGGGCGCAGTTCCACCTTGGTGACTTGGCCTACGTCAGAGGCCAGGACCGCAAAGCCGAGGAACTGCTTTTGAATGCGTATCGCGTTCAAAAGCAATGCAATGCCTCGGACTTTCCCGAGACCAGCAAATTTCTTGCTCTTTTATATACCCACCAGGGCCGATTCACGGAAGCCGAGGCCATGGCACGCGAGGCGTTGGCGATCAGGGAAAAGCAAAACCGTTCCGATAAATCGGGCATCCCGACGTGCCTGTTCGTGCTGGCAAACGTACTGAGCGAATTGGCCCGCTTTGATGAGGCGGAAGAGCACCTGCGGCGTGCTTTGGCACTATACGAAAAAGATCTGCGCCCCGACCACATCCGCGTGGCAGGCATCGCGCAGGCCCTCGGCGATCTCTTTCTCCAACAAGCGCGTTTCGCGGAAGCCGAGGCGCTGTTTCGCCGTGCGCTGGCAATTCATGAAAAATGGCAACCGCGCAATACCTACGATGCGCGCGCATCGCTAGGCGGCCTGGCCGCCATCGCCGCTGCCCGAGGTGCGTTTGCCGAAAGCGAGGAATTACGAAGACGCGTCTTGGCTGCCTACGAGACCGAGGGCGGCCGCGACGACATCAGCACTGGTTATGGCGCCGCAGCGCTGGCCCACGTCCTCGCCGAGCAGAACCGATTCGCGGAGGCTGAGCCGCTATTGGAGTACGATTTGCAGATCCATCTGGCAAGCTTCGGCGAGGAGCACAAATCGCTCATTCCAATCCACGAACAACGTGCGTCGCTTTTCCAAAGCCAGAATAAACTGGGGCAGGCCCAAGAGGCGGCGCTCAAGGCGGTGCGCATCGCTGAGAGTATCTACGGCAAAGACGGCTACGGCGCCGCCACGAGTCTGGCTGCCTTGGCGAGTGTCCGCGCCGAAGAAAAGCAATTTGACGACGCCGAGGCGCTCTACAAGCGAGTGCTGGCGATCTTGGAAAAGTCGTTGCCGCGCAATCATCCGCGGCTGGGCGATACCGCGTATTGCATATCGAAAATGTATCTCGATCAACGGCGGTTCGCGGAGGCCGAGCCACTGATCGATCAAGCCATCGCCGTTGCCGAACGCAACTCAAGCAGCTTCGGCGACCGTGCGTTGCGGTACGACCTGCGCGCGCAAATCGCCTGGGAGCAGGGCCGGCGCAACGAAGCGGTCGCCGATTTGCGCGAAGCGGTCCGCCACGCGGAGCAGCAGCGTGCCCAGTTCGCGGGAACGGAGACCGACCGCGCCGCCGCCTTCGCCGGCATGGCGCCGATCTTTGAGCGCATGCTGCTCTGGCAAATGGAGCTAGGCGACGTCGCCGAGGCATTTGCCGCCATCGAACGTGGCCGTGCCCGCTCGCTGCTCGATGAAATGAGCCTGGCGGGCGCCGACCTGGAGATTGCCACTCCGGCGATCGAACGCGAGAAACATCGTCAGCAAGAGGGCGCCCTCCGCGCGCAAATCGCCGCGTTGGAACGAGAACTCACCGCTTTGCCCAAACCCGACGCGGCGAAATCGCGGCAGTTGACCGACGCCTTGGCCACGACGCGGGAGAAATTGTTCCAGCGCTACCGCAGCGAACGCAGCTCCAACGCCGTTTACCGCAACTCGTTCGCGGCGGTTTCCGCTCCGCCACGGCTTGGCCAGTTGCAGCGTAGCGTGCTGGCCGACGGGGGCATGCTGCTGGTGTACTTTCTAGGCCGCGATGCCGCCTGCCTGGCCGTGCTTACAAATAATGAGGCGCGCATCGTCCGCCTTGCAATCAACGAACGGCAGGCATCGGTGCTGGGTTGCACGCCCGGCCCGCTGACTGCCCAGCAGGCCACAGCGGTGTTGTTGCGCGAGGACGGCCAAGGCGTCGTGCAGCAACTGGCCAATGCGGCTACCGCGGAGGCGGCGGACGAAAAACTCAAGGCACTGGCGGACGTGCTCTTGCCGCACGATTGCCGGAGCGAATTGTTGGCCAAGCAGGTGAAGCGTCTGTTCATTGTGCCCGACGCGGGCCTGGCGCTCCTTCCATTTGAAGCTCTCGTTTTGAGCGACGACGAGGACCGCCACTATCTGCTCGACTACGACGTTCCGGTCTGTTACGCACCATCCGCGACGGTGCTGTATGGCTTGGCGAGCGCCAAACCGCGGTTTGACGCGGTAAGCTCCGTACTGACCGTGGGCGATCCTGATTATCCGACCACGCCAGCCGGGCCGAATCTGGCCGCACTGGCCGATTTGACGCCGCGGTCGCGCTATGGCCTTTTGGGCGGGGCATTGGCGCCGCTCCCCTATTCAGGCGTTGAGTCGTACTCGGTGCGCGAAGCTTTCGGCAAAAAGGCGTTGCCGGTCACGCAACTGCTGCACGGCGAGGCGACGGAACCGAACGTACGCGCGGCAGTGGCCGGCAAGCGCGTCGTGCACCTTGCCTGCCACGGGCTAACTGACCAGGACTTCGGCAATTATTTTGGAGCGTTGGCTCTGACGCCTCCGGCCATGAAGGATCCCGCACCCGAGGACGACGGTTTCTTGACGTTGGCCGAAATTTACTCGCTCGACATGAAGAGCTGCGAGCTGGCGATCTTGAGCGCCTGTCAGACGAATTTCGGGCCGCAACAACAGGGCGAGGGCGTCTGGGCGCTGTCGCGCGGCTTCCTCATCGCGGGCGCCCGGCGCGTGGTCGCTACGAACTGGCTGGTGGACGACGAGGCGGCAGCAAATCTTGTAGGATATTTCTGTGGCACGATCGGCAAAAACGCGCTGCAGGACGCCAACACCGATTACGCCCTGGCCTTGCACGCGGCCAAACGGTGGCTCAGGGAAGAGCCGAAGTGGAGCAGTCCCTATTACTGGAGCAGCTTCGTCTTGGTGGGGCCGAACTGAGACTGAGGAAATCATGAAATACGTTCTGTCCGGCCTGGGCCGGTCGTTCGAGATCCTTGACTGATGACACCTGTTGACAACTCGTACGGACTTCGCCGCAAGACCATGCCCTCTCGACTTTATGTCTCCTTGTTAGTCGTGGCCGCCATAGCGACCGATTCGTGGGAGCATCGCGCCTGGGCGGCGCCGCTTGCGGAGGGGCAAGGCTCCCTCGCGCACTTGGAGATTCACGCGCCGGTGGGCGCAGAGGTCAAGGTTGAAGGTCGCAACCTCGGCAAAATGACGGCGCCGACACGCGACGTTGAATACAAGTCGCTGGAAGCGGGCAAGGAATACCCCATCGTCATCGAGGCCGCCTTCGACGGCAAAGCGACACAGCGCAAAGTTGTGTCGTTGATGCGCGGCCAGACCGTGCGGGTAGTGTTTTTGCACCCCGACGCGCGACGTCCGGAACTCGTGGTGCAAACCGGGCACTCGGAGTGCATCACCTCGATGGCGTTCAGCCCGGACGGAAGCCAGGTCTTAACGGGCTCGCAGGACAACAGCGTGATACTCTGGGACGCCGCCAGCGGGCAGCAGCTACGCACCTTCTCAATTAAAGGTCCCAAATCGGTTGCGTTCAGCGCGGATGGACAGCAAGTGCTCGTACCGGGCGAAGACGCGACGCGCCTGTGGAACCGTGTTACCGGCGAGCAGGCCGAGTGGTTCAACGACTCATTCAATTTTGCCGCGATTACACCGGACGGGCGGTATTTGGGTTGGGGTGGCTACTCGCAAGCAGGCGTCTGGGATCTTGTGACTGCAAAAAAGCTGCAGGCGATAGAGACGGAGAAACTCGCGAAAGGCCTGTCTGTAAATTGCGGCGCATGGAACCGCCGTGGAACGCTCTTGGCGCTGGGCGGTGGTGATTTTGACAAGCCGCATACGATTGTCGTATGGGATCCATTCTCAAAGCGCACGGTCATGGAGCTGCCGAACAAATTCAGGCGCCTCGCCGCCGTGGCGTTCAGCCTCGACGACAGCCTCATAATTACAGCTAGCGGTGAATATCGGGAACCTGGCCAGGTAGCGATTTGGGACGCGCAGTCAGGCGAACATTTGCGAGATTTCAGCGATGTGCCCTCGCAGCCGAAATCCCTGGAATTCTCCGCCGATGGCACTCGTTTGCTCACAGTGGCGAGTAATGCCGCCATTATTTGGGATTTTGAATCTGGAAAGCAACTCGTGAAGTTTGCGCGCAAGATGGACGAGGAATATTTTTCTGTAGAGTGCGCGGCCTTTAGTCCGGACGGAAAACGCATCGCGACGGGCGGAAACCCAAATCAGGCGATGATCTGGGATTCGACGACGGGCAAGCGATTGCAAACGTTGCGGGGCCGCAGTCCCAAGAACGGCGCGGTTGCCGTCAGCCCAGACGGGCAGTTCATAGCCGTCGCCGCCGGTAGTTC
>DASSFG010000404.1:0-7861 GCA_035694685.1 Pirellulales bacterium | reverse complement strand
GAGGGATGAGGGATGAGGGATGAGGGATGAGGGATGAGGGATGAGGGATGAGATCGTTGCCACTTTCCACTTTCCCCTTTCCACCTTCACCTTTCCCCTTTCCACTTTCCCCTTTTCACTTTCAACTTTTCACTTTTCCCTTTCCCACTTTCCACTCATTACGTTGCCGTGGCACACTGAGTCGCGCCGAGCAACTCAAGAATACCGACGAGCGGCACTTCGACCCAGTCGGGACGATTGTTCAACTCGTAACTCAGTTCATACACCGATTTGTCGAGCAGCAACGCATTCAACAGTAGCTTGAGTTCCTCCGGCGAGGAGGGAATGAACGGCGCCTTGCCGGCCACTTCCAAATATTTGCTCAGAAACCGTGCACTTGCCCAGAGATACCAGAACCGCGCGGCGGCCCGCAACGGCTCGCGTGTGTCAGGGAACTGCTCGACGTGTTGGAAATAAGCCGAATAGGCCGCGTAATGGAAGGAGCGGACCATGCCCGCCACGTCGCGAATCGGCGACCGCTTCATCCGCCGTTCGGAGAGCGATCGGGCCGGCTCACCTTCGAAGTCGATGATCACAAAGTCGTTGCCGGTAAATAGTACCTGTCCCAGGTGGTAATCGCCGTGCGTCCGAATGCGCGTGGCGTGCATGCGCCGGTTCATAATGCCGTGTAAACAGCGGCCCAGGTCGGCTTCGTGGTCGAGTAGCAGTTTGGCCTCGGCCTGGGCAGCTTCCGGCAAGGTGCTCAGCCGCCGTCGTAAGAGCGCGAGTGTTTGGCTGGCAAGTTTCCGCATCGTCTGATAGAGCGAGCGCTGGTAATGTTGCGAGAAAGGCTCGGCGGCGAATTCCGCTAGTTCCGTCTGGCGGGCCAAAGCGAGGTGCAGTTCGGCCGTGCGCTGGCCGAGCAACTCGGCGGACTGACGGAACACGCCAAGCCGCTCGGTGGCCGTTGGCGAGATTTCTCGTGCGGCCAGATCGACGAGCGACTCGCCGGCTTGCATGTCGTCTTGGCCGGTAATTTCCATCGGCTCGACCGACGCCTGCTCATAATACCGGGCGAGCACCTCCAAAGCGTATTGCCAGGCCGTGCCCTGGTTGGGCACAAAACCGTTGAGAATGCCCAGCACAAAAGGCTCGTCATGGCTGCGTCGGTATTCCAGCCAGCCGCTGAGCGGGGCGATGTGGTCGAACCTATCCTCGGTGAGCAGCTTGCCGACCTCCAGGTCGGGGTTCATGCCGGCTTCCACGTGGCGGAAGAGTTTGAAGATGAGCCGGTCGGCGTAGGCCAGCGAACTGTTACTTTGCTCTCCTTTGAGCACCGTGGCTTGCGACGCAAGGTCGAGTCCGTCGGCAAGTTTGTGAAGCGTCTTGCCACCGTGGGCAAGCAGTTCGCCGGCTTGGCCGCGGAAGCGCCGCCGGCGGCGCATGGCGTCGAACAGTCCCGCTGCAAATTCACTCTGCCAGAGCGCGTCGTACAGTAGGCCCGGCTCTTCTTCACCGGCCAATTGCAGCCGACAAACTGCGGCCACCGCCGATTTGGCGAGCAGTTCGTTCGCCGCGGCGCCGTGGGCATAGGCGAGTGGCCAGATGTACGTTTCCGGTTCTCCGAACACGTATTCGATGCGCAGCACCGCCAGTACGCTTGAGACTGTGTCCGCTGCGTATTCCATCTCGATCGCATCGAGAATCTGCAGCGACTGAATGATCCTGGCCTTGCCGCCGTACCAGCGGCGCAGGCGGACCGCGTCGCGCAGGACGTTCTCCAGGCGGCCCTTCGTTCGTCCACGGAAAACGTCCGCCCATTCGCCTTCGACGCGCAGCAGCGCCAACTCGGCGGCCGGCACGCTGGCGGCGCCGTCGCCATGCACCGCCTGTCGCTCCACGGCGAACCAGTAGAATGCAAACGGTGAGAGGGTAAGGACGTACGGCGCCTTACCGACGGCCGGGAAGGGCGTGCGGCCGAACATCTCCGTCGGCGTGCGGCCCTCGAACCGAGAAAGGTCGATCGAGGCACACTGCGCAAAGCGCGACAGGTTTGCCACCACCAGCACGTCTTCGCGCTCGTCGGAGCGGAGGTATGCCAGCACTTTAGGATTGTCGGGAGCGAGAAACTCCAAGGAGCCGCGACCGAAGACGGGATGCCGTTGACGCAGGGCAATCAGCCGCTTGGTCCACCACAGAAGCGACTCGGGGTTGAGCCGTTGTGTCTCCACGTTTACGCTCTGAAAGTGATATTCCGCGTCGATGATCGGCGGCAGGTAGAGCCGCTGCGAGTTGGCCCGTGAGAAGCCGGCGTTGCGGTCGGGACTCCATTGCATCGGCGTGCGTACTCCGTCGCGGTCGCCCAGATAGATGTTGTCGCCCATGCCGATCTCGTCGCCGTAATAAACAACCGGCGTGCCGGGCATGGAGAACAACAGCCCGTTCATCAGCTCGATTTTGCGGCGATTGTTGCCCAACAGCGGCGCCAGCCGGCGGCGGATGCCAAGATTGATGCGTGCCTGGCGATCGTGCGCATAGACGCGATACATGTAGTCGCGCTCTTCATCGGTGACCATCTCCAACGTCAACTCGTCGTGGTTGCGCAAAAACAGCGCCCACTGGCAGTCAGGCGGAATGGGCGGCGTTTGCTGAAGAATGTCGATGATCGGGAAGCGGTCTTCCATCTGCGTGGCCATGAACAGCCGCGGCATGAGCGGAAAGTGAAAGGCCGTGTGGCATTCGTCGCCCTGCCCGAAATAGGCGATCGCGTCTTCGGGCCACTGGTTGGCCTCGGCCAACAGCATGCGATCGCCGAACTTTTCCTGGATGTGCTTCCGCAACTCCCGCAGAAAGGCGTGTGTCTCGGGCAAGTTCTCGCAGTTCGTCCCCTCACGCTCGTAGAGATAGGGGATGGCGTCGAGCCGCAGGCCATCGACTCCCATGTCGAGCCAGCGGTCCATCACCTGGAAGATTGCCCGGCGAACGCGCGGATTGTCGAAGTTCAAGTCGGGCTGATGGCTGTAAAAGCGGTGCCAGTAATACGCCTTGGCCTCGTGGTCCCAGGTCCAATTCGAATGCTCGAAATCCTTGAAGATGATTCGCACGTCGGGATAGCGGGTGGGCGTATCGCTCCAGACGTAAAAGTCGCGCCACGAGCTGCCCGGACGGGCCCGCCGCGAGCGTTGAAACCAATGATGCTGGTCGGAGGTGTGGTTGATGACCAGCTCGGTGATGACCCGCAGGCCACGATCGTGGGCCTCGCGCATGAAGGCTTTGAAATCTCGCAGACTGCCATAAATGGGATTGATGTCGGTGTAATCGGCAATGTCGTAGCCGTCGTCGCGCAGCGGCGAAGGGTAGAAGGGCAACAGCCAGAGCGCCGTCACGCCCAGGTCTTGCAGATAATCGAGTTTTTCGGTGAGACCCTGAAAATCTCCGATGCCGTCCCCGTCGCCATCGCAGAACGCACGTACGTGCAACTCGTAGATGATCGCATCCTTGTACCAGAGCGGATCGGCCGGAAGGACCGACAGATGTCCGTTATTTCCGTTGTGCATTAGGGCGTCGTGGTTGATGGCCTTACTCGAAGCTGGATCGTTAAATCGTGGGCAGATGAGGGTTGAAGGATGAAAGATGCGGGATTAGCGTTGCTTCCCTCATCCCTCATCTCTCATCCCTCATCTCTCATCTCTCATCTCTCATCTCTCATCTCTCATCCCTCATCTCTAAAGAAAATACTCAAACTGATGTTCCGTTCTCACCCAGCGACGCACTCTAAAAACGTGGGCGGGCACGATCCGCGGATCGAGCTCCACGTAGTTCCGCGCGCCGTGCCATAGGTATCGCCCTTCGCCTAGCAAGTCGTGTACCTGGTAGGCGCGGTCCGCATCGATACCCAAGCGTGCCGCGGGTATCTCGATCCAACCCGAATGCCGGTGATAGGGATCGAGATTGACGATCACCACCACCAGGTTCGGGCCGGCTTGCTTGCTATAGCAGATGAGCTGGTCGTTGGTCGTTTCGTGAAATTCCAGGTCGGCATCGCTTTCCAACGCGGGATTGTCGCGGCGAATGCGGTTTACGCGGCCGATAAACTCACTCAGGTTGTCGTTGCGAGTGATGTCCCAGGCGACGATCTGATACTTTTCGGAGTTCAGGTACTCTTCGCTGCCCGGCTCGCGCGGCCGTCCCTCGCACAGCTCGAAGGCCGGCCCATAGATGCCGTAGTTGGCCCCCAGCGTCGCAGCCAATACAAGCCGGGCCATGAAGGCCGGCCGCCCGCCGGTTTGCAGATACTCGGGCAAAATGTCGGGCGTGTTGGGCCAGAGGTTGGGCCGGAAGAATTCCCGCACCTCGGTCCGCGTCAGCTCGTTGAAGTACTTCTTCAGCTCCCAGCTCGTGTTGCGCCAGGTGAAATAGGTGTATGACTGCGTGAAACCCCGTTTGGCCAGTTCGTACATCACCTGCGGCCGGGTGAACGCTTCAGACAGAAAGATGACTTCCGGGAACTGTTGCTTCACTTCGCTGATGACCCACTCCCAAAAACCGAACGGCTTGGTGTGCGGGTTGTCGACCCGAAAAATGTGCACGCCGTGGCCAATCCAGAATGTGAAGATGCTCTTCAGCTCATCCCATAGCTCTTGCCAGTGCTCGGTCTCGAAGTCGATCGGATAGATGTCCTGGTATTTCTTGGGCGGGTTCTCGGCATATTGGATCGTGCCGTCGGGCCGTAAGCGGAACCACTCGGGATGCTGTTTGACATAGGGATGGTCAGGGGAGCATTGCAGGGCCACGTCGAGCGCCACCTCAATGCCAAACGTCCGTGCCCGTTCGACCAGCTCGTGAAAATCGTCGAAGGTGCCAAGCTCGGAATGGATGGCCTTATGGCCGCCTTCCTCGCCGCCTATGGCCCAGGGACTACCCGTATCGCCCGGCTCGGCCTGCTGCGCGTTGTTCTTGCCTTTACGAAACGCCTTGCCGATGGGATGGATGGGCGGCAAGTAAAGCACGTCGAAGCCCATCGAGGCCACGTAAGGCAGGCGGTGAGTGCAGTCCTTGAGCGTGCCGTGTCGGCCTGGCTCGGGTGCGCATGAACGCGGAAACATCTCGTACCAGGCGCTGAAGCGGGCCTTGGGCGGATCGACCACCACCGCCAGCTCGCGATCGTAAACGGTTTGTCGCGAGCGGTCGGGATACTTCCGCGCCAGTTCGATCAGCGCGGGGTCCAGCGCGGCCAGTGCTCGAGACGCAATGCCGCGATCGGCCGAGAGCATTTGCGCGGCTTCCCTTAAGCGGGCTGCGTCGTGGCCTTCGGCCCGGCCGGCCGCCTCGCGCAGGAACTGGGCGCCGACGAGCAACTCGACACTGACGTCCTGATCGGCGTCGATGCGTTTGCGCATGTCGCGGCACCACGTATCGTAGCGATCGACCCACGCGGCAAGCGTATAGCGGTAACGACCTAGCTGACCGGCGGTGAATGAGCCGAGCCAGCGATCGTTGCCCTGCGGCTCCATGGTCACTTCGCGCCAGTCAGCTTCGGCCTCGTGACGGTAACGCAGCACGGCGCGCACGAGATCGTGGCCGTCGGCAAAGGCTGCGGCCTTGACGACCACTTGCTCGCCTGTCGTTCGCTTGATGGGATAGCGTCCGCCGTCGATTTCCGGCTCGACCTGCGAGATCACCACCCTCCTCCGGCCATCTTCGAAGGTCATAGCTCCCAATTGCCTCGTGTGACGAAGAAGGCACCAAGGGAGGCAAATCTCGTTCCCTTCGGCCAACTTTGCAGCGTGGCGACGTTAACCGGGCTTTCGACCAGGTTCGCAGAGTAACCTTTTTGTGAGAACGCCAATGAACCGAACAAGGCCTGACCACGGCGCGACAAAAAAAGCCCGAGACACACATCATGTCTCGGGCTCCGCCTATTGGCCTTTCACAGCAGAAATCGTCTGCTGACGACCTAATAACCCTTGATCTTGCGATCTGCGCGCCAGTAAGACGACCCATAGGAGGAGCCGTAGGGCGTGTACCCCATCACCGGCGTCCGGCGGGCGTTCGACGGGGAGTATGACGAGCGAGTGGTCGTGCCCTGCGTCGACGGGGCATTCGAGTAACGCCGAATCGTGTTCGACTGGGCGGCATTCGTCTGGGCTGTACTCGACTGGGCTGGCAGCGACTGCGCCGTGCTCGATTGGTTGGTCGAGACCGTCGGCCGAGTGCCGTAGGAGTAATACCGCACACGACGACCACCGGCGTGTGCGTCACTGACGGTCAAGAAGGCCAACGCGGCGACCGCTACCGCAAAAGAGAAACTCCGCATAACACACCTCCAAAAAACATGACACTTGCCTGGAGGTCGCTGGGCCGCCTGACACCGCGACCGTCTACCAATATTACTCCGCGGACGCGGAATTGACCAGCAGCGTACATTAGATTGTTAGGGAGGCCGAAATCCGTCGTGGGGAGAGTGACGAAAAAGCAAGGCCGTTTGGCTGTTGCGCAAACGCTTTTGGAGACTTCTCTTATCGCTCACTGATAACTGTCGCGAGGGGGGGATGGCCAGGTCCGCTGGCCGGCGAGCCAATAAGCGGCCGAGGCAGATCATCGTTGTCAAAGGACTGGCACACGCGACCTACGGCTTTCAGGCACAAAGGCTGTAACCGACCGCCCTGAACGTGGAACTAATTGGGTGGCCCGGTGTTTCATTGTTAAAGGGGCTTTGCTTTGGAAAGGGGCCGTGTGCCGAACAGAGAACGGAAAGAGACTTCCTTGAAAATTCGCGATTTTTTTGCGCGCCCCGCTTGTTGGCTCGGCCTGCTGGTGCTCGGCGCCGGCATACCTGGCTGTAGCGACTCCTCCGCCTCGGTGATTGGCGAAGACGGACACGTCGGACAAGCGGCGATTCAGACCGCCGTGCGCGAACAAGTGGCCCTGGTGAAGGCGGGCAAGCTCGCCAGCGTGCATTCCAGTGGCATCACCGACGCCACTCTGCCCGAACTGGCAGAGTTGGAAGACCTGCGGCTCTTGGATCTCTCGAATTCCCAGGTAACGGATGCGGGCATGCAGTGGGTGCCCGAGATACCGAATCTCACGGCCATCGACTTATCGCACACGTCCGTTTCCGATGCCGGCATGGGGCCGTTGGGAAAAGTGCTCGGACTGGAGGAGCTGTGTCTCAATTACACGCGCGTCTCCGACGCGGGAATGGCGCGCCTCCAGCGGCTGCGCAAACTGCAAGACCTGCGCTTGCGGGGCGTGCCGGTGGGCGATCCAGCGATGGTCTGGGTTGGCCGCCAGGCCGATCTGAAACATCTGAGTCTGGCCGGCACTCAAATCACCGACGAAGGTTTGCTGCGTCTCCGCGGGCTGACACAATTAGAAGAGCTGCTCCTCGGCAATACCTCCATCACCGATGCGGGCCTGAAAGTATTGCGCAACATGACGGGCTTGAAACGGCTCAGCTTGAGAAACACGTCGATTTCCGATGCGGGGTTGGAACACGTCCGGCGGCTGAAGTCGCTTCAGGAGTTGCTGCTGGAAAACACCCGCATCACAGACGACGGACTGGCGTGCCTGGGCGACCTGCAGGAACTTCACATACTTAGCGTTTCCGGTACGCGCGTCTCGGACGAGGGACTGAAAGCAATCGGCTACCTGACGGGCTTGTCGTCGCTGTACCTGGCAAGGACCGACGTCAACGATGATGGCCTCAAACACCTTAACACGCTGCGTTCGCTCTATTTGATTGACTTGATGGGTACGCATACCAGCGACGCGGGCATCGATCAACTCCAAGCGTCGCTCAACGGCCTGGGCGACATCCGCCGCGATTCCAGCTCCGATCTCGACGCCGGCCCCGACGCAAACATGTAAGCGCTCGTCGTTT
>DASSFG010000403.1:0-12445 GCA_035694685.1 Pirellulales bacterium | reverse complement strand
CCGCGCGAGGCATACCGCGCGCGGGCCGTTGGCCCTGCGGTTAAACGACCCATCCGAGCGCTCGCTAGCTGGCAAGAACTGATCCTTCATTGACGGCCCTTTTGTTCACAATCGCGCACTACTTCATGCAGTTCAGCCAGGCACTTCGCGATCAACTCAATTTGAAATTCGTCGCAGATGTCTTCCCATTGTGATGCGGGCACGTCGGCCACCGCCGCGAACGTCGCACGCCGGTCGTACGTTTGCTGCCCCGCCTCCGGCAGACGCTCGCGGAGAATATCCAGCAGGTCGTCGCATTGCGCGACGGTCAGCACGCACCGCCGCTGGCAAGCGGCCACGATCGAATGCAAGTCGGCCGATTGGTGGAAGCGCCAACGTTCGCGCGTCGCGTTGTCGAAGCCCCGCGACTGCTCGTCGCCCAATATACTGCCCACGGCCTTGACGTATGCCGGCACGTCTTCTGGCAGCATTCCGGCAGGCAACAGGCCATCGACCATATAGCCTGTCGACGCATTGGGCGGGGAGACTCTCTGCGTCGCGCTGTTACCGTCAAGGTCAAGCTTGCCGGCCAGCCGCAGTTTGGTGCGCTCGGCCTGCGAGAGCTCGACCGCCGCGCCGAGACGTTCCAGCGATAGGCCGAACAGCGGCTCCTTTCGCCAGTAGGCGCCCGCAGAGCGGTCTTTGAGGAGGAGTTGCTGGGCGTAGAACGCCGCTTGATTCGACGCCGCGCACTGCGACGGCCGTAGCACGCGCTTGAGCTCGGCTTTGGGAAAACAAACGAGCGCGAGCGCGCCACGGGTCGTTGCCCTCTGCCACGGCGTGCGGTCGGCATGAAGCAAGCCGCGCCACGACTCGGGAGGCCGCCAGGCGCCTGCCCATTTCTGCCGGAGTAGGTCACGGAGCTCGACGCGTTGCTCGTCGTCGAGCAAGAGCAGCTCGTCGAGCGAGGCCAGCAGCAATTCGATCGCCGCGTGCCGCAACCGGGTGGCAAGCAGCGTTCGTTCGGTATGTAAACGGAGCCACGAAGGCTTCGACAAACGAGGCTTAAGCACTCGATCAATTTCGGAGGTGATCGTCACCGGCGCTTCGCTTGAGCGCCAGTTGCGATTCGACCGCGCCTCCGTAAGCCGCAGGGCGACGTCGTCCGTGGCCTGAGAGGCCACTTTCGCCAATTCGTCGGCTTCGCCGGCCGGCAGCCCACAGACTTTGACGATGAAATGAACCTCCGCGGCCACAAGCGCGCGAAGCGGGTCTTTTTTCGCGCTGGGCATGGCTTGCCGCGATTCGTGTTGAGCGCGCAGAGGGCCCGCCAATGCCGATAAGGCCAGAATGAAAATCGGAACCTGCACGACTTTAGCCATGTCTCTCGCTTAAAACCTCGGAACCGGTGCGGGCGCCGGAGGCGGTGGAACTGCCTCGCCCTTTTGTTCGCTTTCATATTGCCGTATGGCCTCGGCCAAGTGCGAATATTGCACCTGAGCGTAGGGCCATTGGAAGTCAAAGAACCAACGTTGCAACTGCTCTTCCGGCAGTTGCGCGACGCGGGCCGCGTATTCCAGCCGCCAGTCGGCCGATGCACCGAAAGCCTCCAACGCCAGGACCTTATTTAAGTCCGCAGCCAGCGCTTCGCATTGCTGCGAAATCAGCGCGCTGGCGCGCTCGAAACCGGCCACGACCGCCTCGACGACCACTTCCCGCCGGAACGCTTGCCTGTCGCGCTCAGCCGCCGCCAACCCGAGCCGCTGCTCGCTTTGCAATCGGCCGTGAAGGGCCTTGCGAAAAAATGACGCCTCCTCCGTAAAGATCTCCAAGGGCAACGCCGCTTTGCCGCCGGGTACTTGCACGCTCCGCACGGCAATCTCTTCGCCGTCAGCCAACGCTACGGGCGGCAAGGATGCTTGCGCCGTGAAGCGCTCGACGTCGAGCCTGCCGGCGAGCAACAGTTTATCGCGTTGCAACCGGCTCAGCCGGCACGCGCCGTCGATGTCGTCCACCCATTCGTCCAGGTACGCGGCCAACCGCCGAACCTGATCCTCCAGGCTCGGTCCGCGACGTATCACGCGCCCCGGAGCGAGCGGCGCCAATACCTGGGGCCGCGCCACGCCCGGCGCTACTGCCGGGACGGCCGGCTTCGGCGCCGCCATTTGGACGACAATCGTCTCCTCAAACCGCGGTCCTTGCAGTTCTTGATAGGTGGTCAATTGCACCTGCCGCAAAAGTTGCTGCCAATCGACCGCCGCTAACAAATAGGCCCCCAGGTCGCCGCCGGCCAGCGACGCGAGCAGCCGCTCGCCGGGCCCTTTGACACTGCCGCGCCCCGATGATTCCCACCAGGCATCGCTCGTGAGGCGCAGGAGCTGGTCGACCAGTTCATTACGCTGCTCGGGGGACAGCAACAACGCTTCGTCGAGCCAGGCTACGGCGGCCAGTGCGCCTGCCCGTTTCCGCCGGGCGTCGAGCCGCTGCTGTTCGGCGTGGTATCTTCGCCAGGCGTCCGGCCAGGCGTCTTGAATCGCCCTCGTCAGCTCCCGCCGCAGGGCCTTGGCGGGCATCGTCACGACTTCCGGATTGAAATCGGCCGGCACCGTCACGCCTTGGCCCTGAATCAGCAGCAGTCTTTTGCGCTGCCCCGGCTTGCGCTGGCGGACCGCCAGGGCCAGCTCATCCCCCAACCGCTCGACGGCGGCCTGCCCCGATTTCTCCAGCGACGCGGCTTGCTCGTCGTTCAGTGCACACACCCGCGTCAGGTACTGCAGCTCGAGCCGCAAGCGCTCCTGCAACGGTTCCTTCGTCTTCCTGACGAGCACGCGCACCGCGACGTCCGACAGCTCAAGGCCCGCCGGCGCGGGAGCTTGTGCGAATAGATAGGTATCGGACCAAAGATAAAACGATGTCGGTCCTAGTACGAGCAGGAAGAAACCCCAGCGCGACTGCTCGCCGCAATAAGTAACCAGCCGCCCGGCTGGCCCCAATGCAAAATGCAAAACGAAAAGTGCAATACGAAAAATGACGCAAGCGGACGCCCTATCGTGCGGCGCCTCCAACATCACATCTTGCATTTTGCATTTTGGATTTTGCATTTTGCATTTTGACTTTTGCTGCCGGGTGTTGCGGAACTCCGCCGCATAACATCTTCGCGGCCCACAAAGAAACTGACCGTTCCTCGCATGGATTACGCGGAAGGGCACGGATACGCTATGCGAACTGAGCCGCTGATCCATCATCAATGCCTCAATGCATGCCGCCGAATATGCCGCCGCCGGCCGCGACCGGCGACACAACGTTCTTTGTCCTCTGCGCTTCAAGCTGCCTGGCGAATTCGATCAACCGTGCGTGCTGCTGTTGTGCCAAGGGTTGCTGAAAGTCGAACAAGAGCGTACGTACCGGCTCGAAGGGCAGTTGCGCGATTCGCCGCACGCATTCAAAGCGCCAGTCGTCCGCACTTTCAGCTTGGACATCGGGGGTCGTTTCGTTCAGCAGTTTGGCCAGGCCGTCGCACTGTTCGGACGTGAGTGCGGCCGACCGTTCAAAACCGGCAACGACCGCCTCTACGAGCGCCTCACGCTGAAAGGCCCTCCGCCGGGCGTCGGCCGCCGCGAGTTTGTCTTTCTGCTCGTCCACCAACCGCCCCTGCAGCGCTTTTTGGAAGTGCGACTCCGGCCCGTTCAAGACTTCCAAGGTCAGCGGCGTGAGACCTGAAAACTGCAGCTTTTGCACGACCAGCTCCTCGCCGTCGTTCAGCGTGTCGGCCGGCCGTGATGACAATTGCTCGCGCAGGCGAGCCAGATCGAGCTTGGCGGCCAGCGACAACTTGGCGCGTACCGCCTGGCTGAGGCCACAAGCCGAATCAACGTCGTCCAACCGCAGTTGGACGTAGCCGGCTAGCCGGCGCTCTTGGCATTCAGCCGTCGGAACCTGGCGCAAGAACCGGCGCTGCTTGCCCACGGCTTGCTGGACGTAAAACCTTTCCCAATCTTGCGGTTGTTGAAGTTGTTTGAACGTGGCCAGTTGCGCGGCAGTCAGTTTCTCGGCCAGTGCTGCTTCCGGCACGTTTAGTCCCTGGAAGCCACCGCTGGAAAGCTGGGCAAAAAGCCGCTGGAGGTCTGGATTGACAATCATGGCCGCGTTCGCCGGCTGCCGCCAGGCGTCGTTGGCCAGCCATGCGCAAAGCTCGTCCCGCTGCCGTTCCGACAACAACAGCGTTTCGTCAAGCGCGGCGACGTATTCCAGGATGTCGGCTTGCTGGCGGCGTTTCTCGGCCCGCCCGCGCTCTACGTCAAGCTTCCGCCATAAATCCGGGAGCTCGGAATCGCCAGGCGCAGTGGCGAGCTTTTCGACGCGTCCATGAAGCGCCTGGACCATCTCGCGGCGCAGCAGCAAGTGCGGCGAACGCAGCATGGCGAGATCGGCTACCGTCAGCGGCATTGCCGCTGGATAACCGCTTGCTTGGTTTTTGTTTTTCCTCGCCGTCATGGCCAATGTTTCGGCCAGCCGTTCGACGGCGGTATGGCCGTCTTGTTCCAGCGCGGCGATCTGGTTGTCTGTCAATTGGCAGACGCGAGTGGCGAACTGAAGCTCCAGCGGAAGCACGCGCTCGAACATGTCGGCATTGGCCAGAATCCGTGCGTGAGTGGGCTCGGCCTCACTGGCAAACTCCACGGGCGAAAGCAGGCCGTCTTTGTCGCGGTCGAAGCGGTCGAAGTAAAAACGGCTTTGCGCGATCAACAGCGGCGGCTTCTCCCGGTAAAACTCCTGCCAGGAAAGGCGGCCGTCCTGGTCCAGGTCTTTGAGCTGCCACCAGTCCGAAGCCTGGTTGGCAAAGGTCGTCAGGCGAAATTCGCGGAACGACAGCTTGCCGTCGCCGTCGTCGTCAAACACCGGCACCGTGCGGCGCGCCAGGTACCTTCCCCAGCCGATGGCCCGAACCTCGTCGGCGGTCAGATAGCCGTCCTGGTCGCGGTCGTAGTCCAAAAACATCGCGATCGTGTCGTGACAGAACACCGACCAGGTCTCTTGCTGCGTCAGCTCGGCGTCGCCGTCGGCATCGAGTTTCTCGAACAGCTCGGCCGTGTTGACGTTGGGGGGATGGTAGCCCTCGACGAATTCCTTGGCCGAGAGACGGTCGTTGCCATCGGCGTCGTGGCGGCGGAAAAAGTACCAGGCAAACATTCTGCCGGACGGTGTGCGCAACGGCCGGTCGTCGAGCTGCGCAAGGCCGTAGGCGACGTCGCATAGCCGCCGGGCGTCGGTTGCGTCCACCTGGCCGTCGCCGCCGCGGTCCCAGAGGTCGAACGGCACGTCGGCCAGCGCGGGAACCTCGCTTGCGATCTCCTTGGCCGGCCACTCGGCGTGCGATAGTGCGCCGTCGCCGTCGCGGTCGGCGGTCGCGCAGATGGACTTCCATTTCGCCAGCGCGGCTGCGGCGAATTCGGCCATCGGGTCCGGGACCGGACCGCGTTCGTCGGCGGAGCACGACAAGTCGTGGAACTCGTGTTTGTCGAGCTTGCCGCTGCCATCGAAGTCGAACACCAAGAAGCGGCGTCTGCCGTCGGCGCGGTCCGCATCCGGGCGGGACGCGAGAAACTCGTCCAGCGTCAACCGACCGTCGCGATCGACGTCGCCGTTGAAGAAATCCGCTTCGAAATCGAATTCCTGCAAAGATAGAAAACCGTCGCGATCGAGGTCGAAATGGTCAAAAACGTGGCGGCATTGGGCGACCAGCAGCGGCGGCTTTTCCAGGTAGAACTCGGCGAACGACAGTCGCCCATCGTTGTCGGCGTCGCGGCGCATTCGAGTCCAGTCGGAAGCCTGGTTGGCGAACGTCGTGCCGCGGAATTCGCGGAACGATATCTGGCCGTCGCCGTCCGCGTCGAACGCTCCGACGGTTCGGGCCGCCAAACTCTTGCCCCAGCCCACTCCAAGAAATTCCTCACCGGAGACGTAGCCGTCGCGATTGCCGTCAAACGCGAAAAACCAACCGATCGTATCGTGCCAAAGGAGCGTGGCCGTCTCTTCGGCCGTCAGCCGTCCGTCACCGTCGGTGTCGAGATCGGCGAAGATCGCGGCGCTTTTTTCGCGGCCCTCATGGTGGCCCGATACGAATTCCGGACGTGAAAGGACGCCGTCGTTGTTCGCGTCCAAGGCGCGGAAGTAATACCAGCTAAAGACCCGGCCCGTACTCGTGCGCAGCGGCCGGCCGTCGAGCTGCGTGAGGCCGAAAGCGACTTCCAAAAGCCAGTGGCCTTCTGCGCGGCCTACCTTTCCATCGCCGTCACGGTCCCAAAGCCAGAGCGATACGCCGGCCAATGCCGGAAGCTCCTGCTCGATCGGCCGCGCCGGCCATTCCTCGGGCGACAAAGCCGCATCGCGATTACCATCCGCCGCGGCGAAGATTGTTTCCCACTTCGCGAGCGCGGCTTGTTCGATTTCGAGAATCGGGTCGGGAACCGCGCCGCGTTCGTCGGTGGAACATGTCAAGTCGTGGAACTCTTGTTCGTCGAGCTTGCCGCTCGCGTCGAAATCAAACACCAGGAAACGGCGTTGGCCGTCCGCGCGGTCCGCATCGGGCCGAGACGCCAGAAACTCCTCCAGCGTCAGCACGCTATCGCCGTCGCGGTCGGCGGGTTTGAAGGCGGCGGGTTGTTTCGTGTTGGACGCGCCGGCCTTGGCTGAGGACAGAACGGATCTCGAGATCGATGCTCGTGTCGGCGGAGTCTGTGCGCCTAGCTGGTTGTGGAGGTTACACCCCAAAAACGCCACTGCCAACCAAGCTAAAGCTCGACGGAATGAACCACGGATGGCAGCGATGGGCACGGATCGTATGTCGAATTGCGTCGGCATAAAGGGTTGGGTTGCGAACGATGACTTTAGTTCCCTCGATGTTGTAGCAACTTCGTACCGGCCGACCCCGTGGAATCGGCCTTCTGCGCTTGTTGCCATCCGTATTGCTGCATCATCTCAGCCAATTGCAGGTACTGTTCTCTTGCGGAGGGCCACTGACATTCAGAGAACAAAGGCCGTAACTGCTGTTCGGGCAACTGCGCCAGGCGGCGCAGATAGGCGAGCCTCCAATCCGCCGGACCGCCGAAGTCGTCCGCGGCCAGCGACCCGTTCAAGGCTGCCGACAGCGACTCGCATTCGTGCGACGTCAGCGCGGCCACTCGCTCGAAACCCGCGACAACCGCCGCCACCGCCGCTTTTCGTTGGAACGCGCGTCGCTCGCCCTCGACCGCGGTCCATTGGCGGCGTTGCTCCGCGCTTAGCCTGCCTTTGAGCGCTCTTTGGAAGAACGATGCTCCATCGGTCAACACCGTCAGTGGGATTACCGGTTTGCCACTGGGAACGGACACCTCGCCGAAGCTGATCCGTTGGCCGTCGGCAACCTGTTCAGGCAGCCGCTCTTGGCGCGATTCGAGCGCTTGAACGTCCAGCTTGCCCGCCAGCAAGAGTTTTTCACGTTGAGTTGCTGTGAGCTGACAAGCGGCATCGACCTCTGCGATCCATTCTTCGAGGTGCGTCGTCAAGCACCGCACCTGATCGGCCAACTTAGGCCCACGGCGAATGATGCGAGCGGGCTGGCCGGCCGCCGCTTGTAGGAAAACGATTTCTTCCTTGCGCGGGCCCCACAGTTCCTCGTATCGAGCCAGTTGCACGGGACGTAAAAACGCCTTCCATTCGACGGCAGAAAGCAAGAAAGTACACAGGCTGCCCCGAGCGGCTGACGCCAGCAACTGTTCGTCCGGATCGTTGACCGGCGCTCGTTCGTTGGCAGCTTGCCACCAGTCGTCGCTGGTGTGCCGCATGAGTTGGTCGCACAGCTCCGACCGTTGCGGACCAGATAGCAGCAGGATGGCGTCGATTTCACAGACCTTTGCCAGGGCCCCGGCCCGTTTGCGCAGCGCGTTGAGGCGCGCCTGCTCGGCGTCGTATTCCTTGCCAGTGGCAGGCCATGCGTCGGCGATCGCCTTGGCAAGCTCGCCACGCAGCGCGGCTCCGGGCGATGTCAGAACTTGTCGATTAAAGCCGGGGGGCACGGCAAGAGGCTTGCCTTGGATGCGGACGTACTGGTAATAGGCCTTGACCGGCACATGCCTCACTACGGCGATTTCCAAATCCTGCTGCAGCCGGTCGATGACTCGCCTTCCTTCCTCGGCCAACCTGGATGTCTGCTCGTCGTTCAGCTTGCCTACTTCCGTCATGAAGTGAAGCTCAAGCGGAAGGCGATCGCGCAAGGGCTGGATGCAATTTGCGATCAGCTCGGCTGGGTCGTCTACCGGCGCTTCCGCCGGTGGCTCTTCAGAAAGCAGAGGAGCTTGAGCGAAGGTTGTGCAAACACATATTGTTGTCAGCAGAAGTACGCAGCAAACCAAGAGGACAACTCGTCGCAGTGCCGAGGGACATCCGTGCCCATCCGCGTAATCCGTGGTCATTCTTTTTGAACCACGGATGACACCGATGGGCACGGATAGATGTTGAAAGTTGAGCGGATACGATTTCATGGTCGGCCGATGGCACCGATGTGCATGGAGCAGGGCTTGCGCCCTCATTTGTTCTACACAACTCCGCAGACTAGTCGAGTCGATTTTGACAGCCGGCTTTAGCACGGTTTGTCGCCTTGCACCAGCTTTAGAGACAGTCCTGCTTTTTCCCGCTAATTCAGCGGTATTCCAGTAATCCAGGAAGGGCGCGATTCAGAAGCATCAGGCCGCCCGTCGTTGCTGAGTCTCGCCGCGGTCGTCGCCGGTGCCGTCGTGCTCTACCTCGCCATCGAGCGAACGTTCGGGAAACAGCAGCAGGCTCAGCCAACGTCGGATCCTGCTCGGCGTGGGCCGGCAGGCTAAGAGCAGGCCACCCGCGGCACAACCGACGGCCGACATCGCTACTCGTGGAGGCAACCAGGCCAACAGCACGCAGGTGGCCACCAGCGCCAGTGGAGGCAGCCAGCGACAGAATTGACTGATGCCGTACGCCAGCGCCACCATTGCGTCGGTTTCGCGAGCATGGCAGACGTGTACCACCAGCGACATGAGAAAGGCCGCGAACACCCAGATCTGGCAAACGAGCAGGAAATAATCCATGCGCGTCATGTAACTTAAGGGCGGCAAACTCGAGTCGATCGTTATGCGGTAAGCCACCACCGTGAGCATCGCCGTCACGCCCACGCCGACCTGAGAGCTGAATTCCTTCGGGTCCATCCAGAACACCGACCAGCTCGTGGCCACGATCGGCAGCAGCGGAAGCACGATGGCCCACCAGTAAAAATGCGGATCGCGCTTGACGTCGAGGCGAAAAACGTAGCGAGCATAGGTCTCGCCCAAGCGCGGGTAGTTTGCTTCGGTCACTGCCGATGATAAACCCAGCAGGTTCCAGCCATGTGGCACGACGTGAAGGGTCTCGGCCGCTCCCTCCTGTCGCACGCCACTTTCGCCGGCCAGGTAGACGACGTCCTCAATTTCGCCCGCGGCGGCCTCGATGCACACCTCCAAGCGATGTCGGTCGAAAGGGAATTCGTGCAGGTCAAAATTGCTCGAGATCGTGCCACGATAATATTGCCGCCACACCACGCGGCCGTCGGCGTGCACGTGCGCGTTGCGGCCGTCCTGGACCTCCACCTCGAGGTCGTCCCGCAATTCCGGTTGAGGCGTCCAGATTTGTTCGGCCGGCACCAGCCGTTTTTCTCGGCCGGCCTCGGCGGCATCGAAGGCCAGCCGCGGGTCGAGCCAGCTCAAGTACAGGTAAAACTCGACCTCAAACTTTTCGTCGTGGTCCTGAATCTGCGAGACTTCGACCAACTCGACGCTCATCGTCACCTCAACCGGCCGCTGCTCGGGAAGCCGCAGCCGATCGCTCGCTTCGTCGGCTTGGGCCAGCCACGGCGGCGCCACGGTCGCAAACAGAAAAGCAATTGCCCCAGTGGACCGGTATAATAGGGAGGAACCATTCATCGGGCAGACTTCCTTGGCGAAGGCCGTTGATACGATTCTGCCCGAGCCATCCTTATTTTGACGCCTGATGCACTCTGGTGGAATACGAACTTCCTGTCTGCTCACTGTTACTACAGTGTGGAACATCGCTAAAAGCTATGTTTTCAGAACAATGCGGCAGCCTCGTAGGGTGGAACAAGCGAGTGGAAGGAGCGCTGGCCCATCATATTGAAGGCGCCAGGCTTCAGGCGTCAAGCGCCAGGATTTGAAGCCTGAAGCCTGACGCCTGTTATTGGTGGGCCGGCGCTCGCAAGCTCGCTTGTCCCACCCTACTCAGCAACAGAGCGTTTGGGACACTACCACCGTGGATGTCCACTTGCGACCCGGCCCCCCAGCGAGATAAGGTAGGATATAGGTCTTATGCTCGCATACCTCGTCATTCGTGAAGGATCTAAATGGACCGATGTGTTCCGGCTGATTCCCGGCCAATCGGTAACCATCGGCCGTGCGCCCACGAACCAGGTGGTGATTAAAGACGAGCGGTGCAGTCGCTGTCACGCCGAGCTGTTTACCGCCGAAGGCCAGTGGGTGTTGCGGGATCTGGATAGCCGGAACGGAACGGCGATCAACACCTCGCTCATTCAGGGCGATCAAACGCTGACGCCTGGCGACGTTATTCGGATTGGCAATTGCCAGTTGGCGTTCGTTCACGATCTCTCTCAGGCCTTTCCCGAGGGCGGCAATCCGCTGCGATCGTCTGACGAAATTACCATCCGCGGCACGTTGCCCCTCGGTGTCGATGAATCGAACGTGCTCGAGGACCCGGAACCGGCCGAGATTACGCATCGTCGCGGCCAGACGAAATTCTTGGAGCCGCGCGAGGACGAAGACGATGATAAAGCCGTCTCGAAGGTCGGCCGTGCGGCAGCCAAGTTATGCCGCCTGGCCTTTGAGCTGGCCAAGGCGCCCGACCCTGTCTCCATGGCCAAGCTTGCCTTGGCCGGCCTATATGAAGGGACGCAGATGGATGCCAGCGGCCTTTTATTGCTGCGCCGCGGCACCAACGGCGAGCCGACGGCCGCCGACTTGGAGTTGATCGCCTCGCGCACCGAAACCGAGCGCCCTTATCATCGCATTTCGCCGTTCCTCGCCGCCACGGTACTTCGTGAGAGCGAAGCCGTACTCGGCCGCAACGTGATGGGCGACAGCACGCTTGGCACGCGCGACAGCAAGGGCGACATGTTCGTCACCAGCGTGATCTGCGCCCCCATCCGCCGCGGCAAGAAGGTGTTCGGACTGATCCACCTTTATTCGACGGCTGCGAATCGTTTGCCCGATCCCGATGATCTGGAGTTCACGTTGGCCGTAGCCGACACGGTGGCGGTCGCCTTGCAGAACCTGAGCCGCCGCCAGGAGCTGGCCGAGAACCTGAACCAAATCCGCGACGAAAACCTGCAGTTGCGAGAGCGGCTGGGTGTACAGAGCGAGATTGTCGGCAAGAGCCGGGCAATGGCGCGTGTTACCGAAGAAATTTCCCGTGCGGCCCCGACCAGCGCCACGGTGCTCGTCCGCGGTGAGAGTGGCGTAGGCAAAGAACTGGTGGCCAGGGCGGTTCATTTTTCCAGCCCTCGTCGTAAGGGCGCCTTCGTCTGCCTGAACTGCGCCGCTCTTTCCGAAAGCCTTTTGGAAAGCGAACTGTTCGGCCACGAGCGGGGCGCCTTCACCGGCGCGGTGGCCCGCAAGATCGGCAAGTTCGAAGCCTCGCACCAAGGCACGCTGATGCTCGACGAGATCGGCGAAATGAGCCCGACCATCCAGGCGAAATTCCTGCGCGTGCTGGAAGGGCATCCCTTCGAGCGCGTCGGCGGCAGCGAGCCGGTAAAGGTTGACGTGCGCGTGATTGCCGCCACCAATCGCGACCTGGAAAAAGACGTGACGGAAGGCCGTTTCCGGCGCGACCTGTATTTCCGCTTGCACGTGCTGGAAATCTACGTGCCGCCGCTGCGCAAGCGTCCGGAAGACATTCCGGAGCTGGCCCACTACTTCTTCCACAAATACAACCTGGAAACGGCCCGCAAGCTGCGAGGCTTTTCGCCCGAGGCGATGGAGCAGATGGTCCGCTATCGCTGGCCGGGCAACGTGCGTGAGTTGAAGAACGTGATCGAGCGGGCGATCGTTTTGGCCGCGGGCGAATACGTAGGCCAGGAAGACCTGATGCTCTCCAAGTTGCCCACCACCGGTGACACGGGCGACTTATTGCCGACCAATCAGGAGTTCAAGCCCGTCTCGCTGGCCGAGATGGAGCGGCGGCACATCTTGGCCACGCTGAAAGCGACCAATTGGAACAAAAGCCAGACGGCGCATCTCTTGGGCATCGAGCGTTCGACCCTCGACCGCAAAATTCGCCGCTACGAGCTGGCCGAGTTCTCTCCCGGCCGGGCGTCATAGTGCTCGCTCATTCGTCGATTGATGGATGCTTGGATTATCGTAGGGTGAGACGAGCGAAGCGAGTCCCACCGCTA
>DASSFG010000402.1:0-9238 GCA_035694685.1 Pirellulales bacterium | reverse complement strand
GCTGGATCCACGCTTAGGGCTCACGCCGTTGCACTGAGTTGCGCCGCGACGTGATGAACCAGAGAAAGGAATGCGTGTCAAGCAGCAGTTTCATTACATGTAGTCGGCAAATCCTTGCAGATGTTCGTCGTCTTCGACCAGCAGGGTGATCATACCCTTGCAGTTACCGGGGCTGCGAGACTGCCGCGTTCTGCCCGCCTCACTCTGTAACCGCGCGACGGGCCGCTGGTTCTCGGTGATAAATTAGTCGTTGCCTCCGAGTCGACGGCCGAGGTCGGCCAAGCGGCATTCAATTCGAAGCGCTTGCTCCCTCATGCAGAGCTCGGCGGCGGCAATGCGATTGTGGATGCACCACGCCACACAGACGATGAGCAGCGTCAAGGCATAAAGGACGCCGAAGCTCGACGCAGGATCGCTCGGAGCGCGCGTTCCGGCGACCAGCATTAGGACCGTAATCACAGCAGCAGCCACGGCGAACGCTTCTGCGACTGAAAAAAACGATTTCCAATAGTATCGGCCGCGCCAAATCGATGCGCCGATCCAAACTGCCGCTGCGGCGCAAACGCAAGTGAAAACCATCCAAACGCCATACAGCAGCGCGCCCCGATAGTAGAATAGGAGAGCGCGAATGCCCACCGCGGTAAACCCAAGCGTCACTAACAGCAACGGGGCGAGGAACAGTCGAGTGCTTAGCGACAACTTGTACTGCAAGAGGTCATCGATTCCTTTCCGGTAAGCGTCTCGCAGCGTTGGAGTCATGTCCTGTGCGTCTAGAAGCCGCTTGCGAAAATCAGGGTCGTTGGTTGGCATGGTCATCTCCTTGGAGGATTTTGCGGATTGCTAATTTGCCGTAATGCAGCCGTGACTTGACGGTTCCGACAGCAACGCCGAGCAACGTGGCGATCTCGTCGAGCGAAAGGTCTTGCAGGAAGTAGAGCGTCAACGCCTCACGCTGGGCGATTGGAAGTTGGTCGAGAGCGTGGTGTACGTCTTCAGCATTATCAAACGCCGCGACGTGATCCCACGATGCCGCGTTATCGTCCGGAGGGTTGGTAAGCGGTCGCTCGCGCTGCTGATCGCGAAGGTGGCTGATTGCGGCATTCCGCGCAGTCCGGTAGAGAAAGGCCGGCAGCGCGCGGGGATCTCGTAAAGTTTTGATCGAGCGAAATGCTCGCAGCCAGGTCTCCTGAATCATATCCCAAGTAACCGCTTCCGATGGAGTGAGCCGCCGCAGGTAGTAAAACAACGGCCGTTCCCAAAGCTCCACGATCGAAGCAAAGGCTGAAGGATCACCTCTTTGACAGCGTATCACCAACAACTCGGTTCGCAGTAAGTCTTCGTCGGACATTCGCCGGCTCTCGGTTTTATAACAGGACGCCGTCGGGCGGCAAAAAGTTCAACGCCCAGCTTGAAACTGAAAAGACGTATTGGTTACGAGCCCGCGGCGTTAGCCACACCGCGATAAGTCGGCGTGGCCGGGTTAAAGGAGGAGTTTCGGCCGCTATTTCTAGACGGCAAACGTGAAACTCCTCCCGGCAAGCGGGACGCATCTTGCGAGAACAAAATCACCTCGTAAGAGAGTCGCTGCAAATCGTGGTTTGCCTAGTTGCACGAAATCGGCATGGCGGCCCGGCAACGGTCAGCCGTTAGTTCCGCCGGGTTGGTCCGACGGTCTGAACAGCTTGTTCGAGCAGTAGCGCCGCAACCTGCATTGGGCTAGCGTGCGCTTGCTTGGCGAGATGCTCGAGATGCTTAAGCGTCTTCGGAGAGAGGCGGACAAGGCGCTGCTCGCTCCACGACGGTTCGGTGGCACGCCCTCCGCCTTTTGGCACGCGGAACCGCGCTTGAACTTCGGCGGCTAACTGCAGTGCCCCGAAATAACCACCGCACGGCGAAATCTTACCGCACCGGACCGCTCCCAACTCTTTTGCAATGCGCTCGATGCCCAAGCTTGTTCCCATGATCCTTAGCGTTAGTGTGACGAGCCATCGGCCGATGCCGCGACAGGCTCGACTGCTACCACTTCGGTTCGTTCTGCTCGTTGCGGTGGCTTCGGTTTTTGCTCGCCGCCGAACAAATCCGAAACCGCCTGTAGCACAACGTAAAAAACCGGCGTCAGAAAGATGCCGCAGAGGGTCACGCCGAGCATGCCGCTGAACACGGCGGTGCCGAGCTGCTGACGCATTTCATGGCCGGCGCCCTTGGCAATGACCAGCGGCACTACGCCCAAGATGAAGGCGAACGAGGTCATCAAGATCGGCCGCAGACGCAGCTTGGCGGCGTTGATCGCCGCGTCGCGGCGGTTGGCGCCGTGATGCTCGCGCTGCTGCTTGGCAAACTCGACGATCAGCACCGCGTTCTTCGCCGCCAAACCGATCAGCACCACAAAGCCGATCTGAGCGAAGATGTTGTTGTCCATGCCCCGGAGGTTGATGCCGATCAGGGCGAACAACACGCTTAACGGCACGATCAAGATGATCGCCAAAGGCAACGTCCAGCTTTCATACTCCGCCGCGTGCGTCAGAAACACCAGCAGCGCACATAGCGGGAAAGCGAACACGGTAAACAGGTCCTTCGACGCTTCAATCTGCTGGTAAGTGATGTCGGTCCACTCGTAATCCATCGTGCGCGGCAGGTCTTTCTTGGCGACCTGATCGACCATCTCGATGATCTGCCCCGAGCTGATCTCCGGCGTATTGATCAGGTTAATCTCGGCGGCGGGAAACATGTTGTAGCGATTGTAGACGGCCGGTCCGCCGACCTCCCGGACCGTGATCATCGTGCCCAGCGGCACCATCGAACCGCTGCGGTTCCGCACTTTGAGCTGCGAAATGTCTTCCAGGCGACGGCGAAATTGGGAGTCGGCCTGCGCGTAGACCATCCAATTGCGGCCCAAGAAGGTAATGTCGTTCACGTACGACGAGCCGAGATAGATTTGCAGGCTGTCGAAGACGTCGTTGAGGGCCACGTTCATGTTTTTGACTTTCGTGCGATCGACGTCGATGTAAAGTTGCGGCGTATTCGCCCGGAAGCTGGTGATGGCCGCCAAGATGCCCGGCTGGCCGCGGGCTGTGTCGATCATGTTCAGCGTGGCCCCTTCCAAGGCCGGTAATCCCGCGCTGCCGCGGTCCTGCACTTCGAGCTTGTAGCCGCCCGTCGTGCCCAGCCCCTGGATGGGCGGCGCGTTGAACACGCCCACGAGCGCTTCTTGCACGTCGCGCGTTTGACGCTGCAAGTTGGCGATGATGCTGTTCGCACCCTGGGCCGGGTCGTCCTCGCGATCGTGGAACGGCTTGAGCACGAGAATCACCGAGGCCACGTTGGCCAGGTTGATGCCGTTGACCATCGAATAACCCGACAGGCCGACGGTGTGATCGACGCCGGGCGTCTTGGCGGCCATCTCCGCCAGCTTCGCAGTCACGGCTGCCGTGCGCTCCAGCGACGAGGAGTCGGGCAACTGGGCGTTGACGAACAGATAGCCCTGATCTTGTTGCGGAATGAAGCCGACCGGAGTGCGATTGAATTCCAGCCACGTCAAGGCCAGCAAGCCCGCGTACACCGCCAGCGAGATCACCGCGCCGCGAATGCACCAGGTCACGAGACGGCCATACACGTTGGTCGTCCACTCAAAAAACCGATTGAAGCCGCGGAAGAACCAGCCAAACACCGTATCCAAGAGCCACGTCAGCGGATCGCGCTTAGCGGTCTTCGGCTTCAGCAGCAGGGCCGCCAGGGCCGGGCTGAGCGTCAGCGAGTTGAAGGCCGAAATCAACGTCGAAACCGCGATCGTCAAAGCGAATTGCCGGTAGAACTGGCCCGTGATGCCCGAAATGAAGGCCACGGGAATGAACACCGCGCTTAAGCCGAAGGCCACCGCGATCACCGCTACGGTCACTTCCTCCATCGACTTGTAGGAAGCCTCGCGCGGCGACAGCCCGTGCTCGATCCAGCGTTCGACATTCTCGACCACCACGATGGCGTCGTCGACCACCACGCCGATGGCCAGCACCAGCCCGAACATCGACAGATTGTTGAGCGAAAATCCCAGCAACTGCATGACGGCCAACGTGCCGATCAACGAGACGGGCACGGCCAACAGGGGAATGATCGTCGCCCGCCAGCTTTGTAAAAAGACGAGCACCACGATGAACACCAGCGCGAACGCTTCGAAGAGCGTGTGTACCACGCTCTCCAGGCTCTTGCGCACGAAGTCGGTGGTGTCGTAGTAGATGCCGTACTCGACGCCTTCGGGAAACCGTTCTTTGAGCCGCTTCATTTCGCGGCGCACCTTGTTGGCCACGTCGATGCTGTTGGCGCCGGGCAACTGAAACACCAACAGCGAAGTCGCGGGCTTGCCGTCGAGGGTGGAGTCGACGTCATAATTCTGAGCGCCGAGCTCCGCGCGGCCGACGTCGCGCAGCCGCACGACCGTGCCGTCGGCATTCGTCTTGACGATGATCTCGTTGAATTGCTCGGGCGAGACCAATCGCCCCAACGTATTGACCGTGTATTGGAAGTCGGTGCCGGCGGCCACGGGCGGGGCGCCGATGCGGCCGGCCGCCACCTGCACGTTTTGTTCGCGGACCGCCTGCACGACGTCACCCGCATTCATATCGCGCGTGGCCAGCCTGGTCGGATCGAGCCACAGCCGCATGCTGTAGTCGCGGGCGCCGGTGATCTTGACGTCGCCCACGCCCTTCAAGCGCGCGATCTCGTCTTTGATTTGCACGGTCATGTAGTTGCTCAGATAGAGCTGATCGTAGCGGCCATCGGGCGAGAACAGGTTCACCACCAGCAAGATCGCCGGCGATTTCTTCTTGGTCGTCACACCCTGCGCCTTGACCGCCTCGGGCAAGCGCGGCTGGGCGATGGCGACGCGGTTTTGCACCAGCACCTGGGCGATGTCGACGTTCGTGCCCAGCTCGAATGTGACGTCGAGCGTCATGTTGCCGTCGTTGGTGCATTGCGACGACATGTAGAGCATCCGCTCGACGCCGTTGACCTGCTGCTCGATTTGGGCGGCCACCGTATCGGCCACCACCTGGGCATTGGCGCCCGGATAGCTCGCGGTGACTTGCACCACCGGCGGCACTACCTCGGGGTAGAGCGCCGTAGGCAGGTACAGAGCGACGGAGAGGGCGCCTGCGAGCACGGTGACAATCGACAGCACCGCCGCAAAGATTGGCCGGTCGATGAAGAAGCGGGAGAACAAGGGGAGGAACTTTGGGCTTAGGTTTTAGGGATTAGGGCTTTATAGATCGCGGAACGTGAGAATGACGAATGACGAAATCCGAATGACGAAAGAAGCTCGAATGACGAATGACGAATGTCGAACGATCGACGCCGCACCGCATTCGTCATTCGGGCTTCGTCATTCTTTCGTCATTCGACATTCCGTCATTCGTCATTCAGAACGCGGTTTGCACTTTACGCATCGGTCTGGCCGGTCGACGCGGTTTCGATTTCGGTCCCTTTTTCCTCGGCCTCGGGCGGCAGGGGCATCGCTGCCTTCTGGATCTCGACGGTTCTGCCGGGCTGGGCGCGTTGCAGACCGTTCACAATCACCCAATCGCCCGGCTCCAGCCCTTTTTCGACGGCACGCAAACCATCGACCAGCGGCCCGGTGAGCACCTCGCGGTACGCGACTTTGTTGTCGGCGCCGACGACGAGCACAAATTTGCGGTTCTGGTCCATGCCCACCGCGCGGTCGGCGATCAGCAGCGCCGGCCGCTTTTCAGGCGAGCGAACGCGGATCTTGACGAACAAGCCGGGCGTGATCACGCCGTCGGCGTTCGGAAACTCGGCCCGCGCGCGAACGGTGCCCGTGGCCGGGTCGGCTTTGTTGTCGATAAAGTCGATTCGTCCCTGGTGCGGAAAACCGGTTTCATTCGCGAGTTGCATTCCCACCTCGGGCGGCGGACGGTTGGGATCGCGGGCCTTGAGTGCCACGCGCAGGTAGATCATTTCGTCGACGTCGAAGTAAGCGTAGATCGGATCGATCGGCACGATGGTCGTGAGCAGCGTGGCATTGCCGCCGCCGCCGACGACAAAGTTGCCTTTGGTAATCATGGCCCGGCTGACGCGTCCGCCGACGGCGGCCGTGACCGTGGAATACTCGCGATTGAGCTTGGATGTGGTCAAGCTTGCTTCAGCTTGCTTGACCGCGGCCGACGCTTGGGCCTCATCGGCAAACGTCTGGTCAAATTGCTCCTGGCTGATGTTCTTTCCTTTGATCAGTTCCTTGGCCCGGGCCAGGTCGGCAGCAGCGCGTTTGGCGCGGGCCTTTTCCACCAACACGGCGGCCTCGTCGCGGGCCACGTCGGCGTCGAATGGCCGCGGATCGATCTGAAACAAGAGAGCGCCTTCCTTGACGACATCGCCGTCTTTGAAGGCAACCTGGTCAATGAAGCCGCTCACCTTGGCGTGTACGTCGACGGCGTGAATCGCGTCGGTATGCCCTGTGTAGTTGTGTTCGTCGCTGATTTCGCGTTCGATCGGCTGGCTGATGGTGACGGTCGGCGGCGGCGTCGGTTCGAGCTCCAAGTGCTTTCGCTCGCAACCGAAAGACGCGAGGAACGCCGCTAAAATACATCCAAGGGCCGCGCGAGCTGCCGGAAACCGTTGCATAGGTTGCTCCAAAGAAGTCACTCGCCTTGAGTATCTGCTGCCGGGGCTAAGAATGTTCCGCCTCCACTTATATAGAGCGGACGAGGTGGACAAGCAATCCCCGTGGCTGCCTGTTTGCCGCCGCAACGCGCAGCCCACGTTGTTCTACACAAGTGGAACGCATGACGCGGCGGCCGTGGTCCACCGCACCGAAGGGGTCGCAATCCTTTGGAGTGCGGCGATTTATTGCCGCTTTGACTTGCGGCGGAGCCGCTTTCTTTTGATGCGTCGGCCGGGCGACCAAAAACCGGCACGACGAAAGAAAGGTCGCTCCGCGCTTGGCGCGACATCTTCTTTCGCCCCTGTCGAGTTTACCTCGGTAAAGCAACCGGTCGACTCGATTTCGATGAGCCGGCTTCAGCCCGGGCTTATCGTTTTTGCCACCAGCTTTAGCTCGTGATATCCGACCGCTCCCCAAGCTCCTATCAGCCGGCTTTAGCCGGGCTTCTCGCTTATGGCTTTAGCCCTTGCTCGCCCTTCAAAAGGCTAAAGCCGGGTCGAGAAGCCCGGCTGAAGCCGGCTCAAAGATTGCGTAGCACTCCGCAAACCACCAGCTAAAGCTGGCGGCAGACGAGTCCAAGCCCGGCTAAAGCCGGCTCGCGCGATGGCGTGCAACCGCTCGGCGAGTTGTGTCGAACAACGTGCGCTGCGCCTCTGGGCTCTGGAATCTATTCCCGCCCCTACCGAGTTTACCTCGGTAGAGCGCATGATTGACAGCTAAAGACCGCCCTCGCCTGACCACCCCCACGTTTCCGTTTCGGCGTTTGCCGGCGCGTTGCGGCGGCAAACGGCGAAACGGAACGAGATAAACCAGCACTTCGTCGCCCGGCCTGCTGACGTTCAATCACCGCCCCGCCGGCATGAAGCCGGTATGGTGGCGACCAGCTTGCGCGACCGTAGGCAGTCGCGAACTAACTCACAGCAAGGCCGCGAACTTGCCCGAGGCGATGGCGAACGCGGCCAGGACGCCTACTGCAATCCAGATCAGGTGCAACAAGTTGAAGCTGGTCGCAAAACAAATACGGCGAAAGTTTGCGATGGGGAGCAGCTCGGCGAACTCCCTTTTCTGCTGCTTTATCTCAGCCTTTCGTTCCGCCGGCGACATCTCGATCCACTGTCGCTCGGCCTCGACCCAAATCTCATCAGGATAGCGCCACCTAAAAGGACTGCCCAGATAGTTTTTTTCCGGCGGCCAGTCAATCTTCTCGCCTCTTGCCCGCTTCCGCTCGACGATCCGGTCGGCGAGGATGGAGGTCACGTATTCGTCATCGGTTCTTTCCGCGAGCCGAAGCCGCGCGGCCATCCAGTGAGCCGCCGTATACTTGCCCAACACCATACAGCCAATCGCCATCACGACGGCGATCTCGCCGTACTCCGATTTCCATCGGCCATCGGCGCCCCCACGGACGCCGACTCCCACCAGCCCGCCGACAACCGCCACAAACCAACCGAAGTGCCGACCGTAGCGAAACACCATCGCCGCCCACACCGCCACGCCCAACAGGCCGCCTGCCAAACCAAGAAGAATCGGGTTATGCCACCACACAAGCGTCTCAAAGCCTTTCAGGAATTCGACGCATTTTGTGCCTCTTGCGGACCACCGTCAACGCAAAGCACCGACGGACCAATCGCGGAATTGCATCGTCGGCAATGCTTCACCTCGCCAATTGCTTGACCGAAATCTTCTTCGCCCCTACCGGGTTTCCCTCGGTAGAGCGCATGATTGACAGCTAAAGACGGCCTGCACCTGCCCCCCCAATCTTTGCCTTTCGCCGTTTGCCGCCGCAACGCGGCGGCAAACGGCGGAAGAGAAGGAGACACAGCGGATCTTTCGTCGCCTAGGTCCCTCGTACGTTCAGGCACCGCCCCACCGGCAAAAGGCCGGACTAGTGGCGGCAATGCTAGTTCACAATGTCGGCAAAGGCCAGAATTGCACAGATGGTCGACCTGTTGAATGTGGCGCGGATGGTTGGTTCTTTTGCATTGATTTCAGGGCTGCCAACAATGATTCACGCGCATACGACTGCTGGGTTAGCGGGCCATGCACGATGTCAAAATCGTTGATCCCCGACGCGACTTTAACTGCCTCGATGAGTTTCGTACCAGATAATCCTGCTTGGTACCGGCGATAAAACACTGCAAATGCAAGCGCTAGGTCACGCCAGTCGGCGTCCGAGGCCGACCCAACGAGCCAGTTAAAGGGCACCCTGTTCTTGTCGAATGTCTGCGCCATCGCCTTCCCGTGGATGCCTCCACAGCAGGACATGCACACGCCGAGGCCGCCTGGCAAAGCGTTATGCAGGGGGTGCAGCATCCCGCCGAGTGCTTGCCAAGGAATGATCGCTCCCTGATCGCGTTGACTCGTCAGTTGAATACCATCTTGGCATCCGTGCATGCTCAGGTGCAGCACCGGAACCTTCTTCCAAAAGTCGCCTCCTCAGCAGAATTCGTGGGTGACTTTCGGCTCAGGGAGGGCGCCGAGTGTGTGATATAAGGCGATTTGCGCGGCTTCGAACGTGCGAAAGCCGTATGCTTTTCTGGTGGTCAATTTCGCCTTGTTGTTGAAACCCTC
>DASSFG010000401.1:0-10821 GCA_035694685.1 Pirellulales bacterium | reverse complement strand
GGACAGGCCCCTCCGCGGTTTGTGCGCAACGCTGGAACTGCCTGCCGTCGCAAAACGATCGCGCACTTGCCGGCCGCTTGCGTCGCTACCCCTCTGCGATACGGCGCGCCATCTTCGTTCCGGCGTTCAATTAATCTGATTGCTTCCCGCCGGACTTCTTTTCCCGGCGACCTCTGATCCTCTGCAGCTCGCGACCGTGCGTTCGCGCGACGGCAGCATGGTTGTAGGGTGAGGCCGGCGAGCGTGAGCGAGCGCCCGCCCACCGCAATGCCCCGGATGGGCCGGCGCTCGCAGGCTCGCTTGTCCCACCCTACGGCGATGGCAGCAATTCTCGCAAAACTTTTTATACGACTTTGTTCCTTATGCCCGCTCTGAGAAACACTCACGTCCAATTTGCAATTTGCAATTTGCAATTTGCAATTTTTGCTGCGGTGGTGGCGTCGATGTCTGTTTTCACCGTCGGTTGCCATCAGGCGGCTACGTCGTCGGAGCACGCCAACGGCGGCGCCGTTCAGCCAGACGAAGAAGAGACGCCGATTACCGCTGCCGATGTGCCAGTTCCCGCAAGCTATGGCGAGGCCGTCCAGCGGTTGGAACAATATCGTGACGAAGTGAAGCAAGCGGTTTCGTCGGGCAAATTGCACGACGCGCACCGCCCGCTCGACGAAACGAATATTGCGCTCGAGCGCTTGCCCGGCATCGCCCGCGCCAGTGGCGTACCACCGCGCGATTGGGAGACCGTCGTGGTCGCCGGCGACGACCTGGGCGAAGCCCTGGCGGTGATCCACGAAAGAATCGATGCCGGCCAATCGCCCAATTACGCTACGCACTCGGCGGCGATCGACGACGCCCTGGGGCGATTGCGAGCGGTTGCCGGTCAACAGGGCGCAGAGAACCACAAACGTGCAGAGAATGAAAAGAGAATGAAAAATGAATAACCCGTCGATTCTTTGGAGTGCGGCGATTTATCGCCGCTTTGATTTGCGGCGGAGCCGCTTTCTTTTGATGCGTCGGCCGGCGACCAAGAGCCGGCACGACGAAAGAAAGGTCGCTCCGCGACCGACAAACGCGGCGATAAATCGCCGCACTCCAAAGGCTGCTGCGGCCTTTTTCGTTTTTCACGTTGGTCTCGCATTACTCGTCGTGGGCTCGGCACTCACGGCACGCGTCAGCGCTCACGACGAGCATGAGGCGCTGCCGAGCAAGGGCGCGTCCGTTTACAAAAATCTCGTACTGGTCACCCCCGAGGCCGAGAAGGCGATCGACTTACAGAAAACCAAAGTGAAGCTCGACGCCTGGCGTGAGGAGGTGGTTGTCAATACCACGGCCGACATCCCATGCGCGCGGCACGCTTACGCCGCCTCGCTGGTGCCGGGCAAGATCGTCGAGCTGCTCGTGCGGCCCGGCGACGAGGTCAGGAAAGGCCAGACGCTCGCCCGCGTGCAAAGCCTGGAGATCGACACGCTCGAAGCGCAGCTCCTGGCCGCCTCCGCCGAGCACGACCTGGCGGTCCGCACGCTCGACCAGCGCACATCGCTGGCCAGCGGCGGGGCCTTGCCGGAGCGCGATCTGTTTCTGGCCCGCGCCACGTACCGCGGCAAGGCCGCCGAACTGGCCCTGTTGATGGCAAAGCTGCGGATGATCGGTTTCTCGCCCGAGATGCTGACCAACGTGATTCTCACCAAACAAAGGGTGCGCGAGCTGCCGATTGTCAGCCCCATCGACGGCGCGGTCTCACCGGCCGACGTCCGCGTGGGCCAGACGGTCGATCCGGCCGACCATATCTTTCACGTGGTGTACCGCTCGGGCGTAGTCTTCCTTGGCGAGGTGCTGGAGAGCGACGTGTGGCGCGTACACAACGGAAATCGAGTGCGCATCGTGTTGGCCAGTTTTCCCGACGAGCCGCTGGAGGGGACGATCGAGTACGTGGGACTCAAGCTCGACCCCGCGCGGCGGACGATGGAAGTGCGCGTCGATATCGCCAATCCCGACGGTCGCCTCCGCCCCGGTATGTTCGGCCGCATGCACATCGAGGTGGCGCACAAGCCCGAGGCCGTTGTTTGCCCGGCCGATGCTTTGATTCCTCACAACGGTCGGCACTACGTGCTGCGCGAACAAGGCCGCAATCACGGCAAGTACGTGCTGACGCGCGTCGTCGTCGGCAATCGCGACAACGGCCGCGTGGAAATTCTCGATGGGCTTTATCCCGGGCAACGCGTGGTCACGGTCGGCACACTCGAGCTGGCGTCGCTCCTGACCGACGCTTTCACCATTGCCGACCAACAAGCCTCGCCGGCGGCAATGACGGTCTCGTCCACCGCGGAGGCCGTTCGTTCCGCAGCATCAACCATGTCTGGCGAGACGATCACGGTTCCCGGCCGCATCGAGGCCGAGACGGGCCGCAAACAGTTCGCTACTTCGACCGTCGCCGGCCGTGTGGCCAGCATCCTGGTCGAGCATGGCGAGCGCGTCCGCAAGGGAGACGTACTCGCTAAGATTGATAGCCTTCAGGTGCGAAACCTGCAGCTCGATCTGTTGGGGGCGAAAGTGCGGCTCGATCTCGCGCGGGAGACGCTCGAGCGTCTTGAAACGCTGCGCGACGACAAGTTGATCGACCGCACGCGGCTGTGGCAGCTTGAATCGGATGAACGATCGCTGGAGACGAAGGTGGCCACGTTGGCAGACCAGCTCTTGCTACTTGGCCTCGAGCCGAAAGACATCGAGGATCTCAAGAAGATCGATCTCGGTAAGGCCGATGTACACGAGCAGATCACCACGCTGTTACCGCTGCGTGCGCCGGCCGACGGCTGGGTGGTCGAGTTCGAGCTGGGTTTGGGCGAGGTGGTGCAGCCGATGCAGCGGTTGTTCGAGCTGCAAAATCTTTCACGCGTATGGGTGCAAGCCTACGTGCGCGAGGGCGACGCCGGCCGCGTCAGCATCGGCCAACCGGTGACCGTCACGGTGGCCGGCGATCCGACGTTTCGCGCCCACGGCAACCTGGCACGCATCAGTCCTGTAGTCTCGACCGCCGACCGTGTGCTTTCCGTCTGGGCCGAGCTGGAAAATCCCGACCTTCGGCTGAGGGAAGGAATGATTGCGAGCGTGAGCATTGAAGCTGACGGCGCCAAGTGGCCCGTGGCGAGAGGAGAGGAAAGAGGAAAGTGAAAGTGGAAAGTGGAAAGTGGAAAGTGAAAAGCGAAAAGTGGAAAGTGGAGACATGAGGAATGAGCACCCAATGGGACCGCGACGCCATTCGTTTAACCGGCCGCCAACGGCGCCCGCTAGGGTCGAACCAAAAAAAGACGTCGATCGATTGTTCGGCCGCGCCGCAGGCCGTTGGCCCGCGCGGCCACCCAGAGGGTACCCGCCTGCGGTTAAACGACCTCATCCCTCATCCTTCATCCCTAATCTCTAATCCCTAAAGAAAGTCGCTCCGCGACAAACAAAAGCGGCGATGAATCGCCGCACTCCAAAGAAAAATGTTCAATGCACTGATAGCTTTTTCGCTGAAGAACCGCTCGGGCGTGATGGTCGTGGCGGCGGTGCTGCTGCTGTTCGGCGGCTACCAGGCCGCGCAACTGCCGGTTGACGTGTTTCCCGACCTCAATCGCCCTACCGTCACCATCATGACCGAGGCGCATGGATTGGCGCCCGAAGAGGTCGAGACGCTGGTCACGTTCCCAATCGAGTCGGTGATGAACGGGGCTACCAACGTGCAGCGCGTGCGTTCGGCGTCGGCGGTGGGACTGTCGATCGTGTGGGTCGAATTCGATTGGGGCACCGACATTTATACCGATCGCCAGATCGTGCTCGAAAAGCTACAACTCGCTCGCAGCCGCTTGCCCGACTACGTCACGCCGCTGATGACGCCGATCGCTTCGATCATGGGCGAGATCATGATCATCGGCGTGCGTTCGACGGGCAAAACGACACCAATGGAGCTGCGTACGCTGGCCGACTGGACGATTCGCCCGCGAATTCTCGCACAGCACGGTGTGGCCCAGGTGGCAGTGTTAGGCGGCGAATTGAAGCAATACCAGGTGCTCACCTCGCCCACGCGGCTGGCGGAATATGGCGTGACGCTCGACGAGCTGACGCGTGCCGTCCAGCAGTCCAACGCCGTTTCGGGCGGCGGCTTTCTGCTTTCGCGCGAGCGCGAGACATTAATCCGCATCGTAGGCCGCGCCACCACCCTGAGCGATCTGGCCGATACAGTCGTCGTCGATCGCGACCCGGTGCCCGTCACGGTCAAACAAGTGGCCGACGTGCGGCTCGGCGGCCCCGTGGCCCGTGGCGACGGCAGCGTCGAGGCCCATCCCGCGGTGATTCTTACCATTCAGAAACAGCCGAAGGCCGACACGCTCGTGCTCGACCGGTTGATCGAAGAAACGGTCGCAGAGATGCGACAAACCCTGCCCCAGGACGTGGTCATCGACACCCACGTCTTCCGCCAGGCCAGTTTCATCGAGGCGGCCATTGCCAACGTGGTCGAGGCCATTCGCGACGGCGCAATTTGGGTGGTGGTGATTTTATTTATTTTCCTCTGGAATTTGCGCACGAGCGTCATCACGCTGATCGCCATTCCGTTGTCGATCGTCATTACGGCACTCATCTTTCGAGTGTTCGGCGTAACCATCAACACCATGACCCTCGGCGGCCTGGCGGTGGCCATCGGCGAGCTGGTCGACGACTCGATCGTCGATATCGAAAACATCTACCGCAGGTTGAAGGAAAACCGGCAGAAGCCAGAGCCCGACAACCCGTTGCGTGTGATTTACCAGGCTTCGTCGGAGGTGCGCAACAGCGTCGTCTTCGCCACGCTGATTGTCGTGCTGGTGGTGCTGCCGTTGTTCTGGCTGTCAGGTCTCGAAGGGCGGCTCTTCGCGCCGCTCGGGCTGTCGTATCTGGTGACCTTGCTGGCTTCGCTCCTGGTATCGCTGACGGTTACGCCCGCGATGGCGGCTTATCTGTTGCCTAACGGCAAGTTTCTCGAACACGCTCACGACCCGGTCGTGGTTCGTTGGTTGAAATGGATCGATACCCGCCTGCTGCACTTTACGTTGCGGCACGCCTACATTGTGCTCTCGGCCGTGGCCGTGGTAGTGGCGGTCAGCGTCGCCTCGATCTATTGGATGGGCGGCGAGTTCATGCCGGAATTCAATGAAGGCACGCTCACCATCGAGAGCAGTGCTCCTCCCTCGGTCAGCCTGGAGGAATCCAACCGCGTCGGCAGGCGCATCGAAGAGATGCTGCTGGCCGTGCCCGAAGTGACCAACGTCTCGCGCCGCACCGGCCGGGCCGAGCTCGACGAGCACGCCGAACCGGTAAGCCATTCGGAGTTCGACGTCGGCCTGGTGCCGCCGGAAGTACCTAAGCCCGGCCTGTGGTATTCAATCGTGCGGGCCATTCCGGGCTTGCAGCACTACGGCGTGGTCGAGCAAGGCCGTTCGCGTGAAGAGATTTTGGCCGACATTCGCGACCGCATCACCGAACTGCCCGGCGTGCTGATCAACATCGGCCAGCCGATCTCACATCGGCTGGAGCACATGACGTCGGGCATTCGGGCCCAGATCGCCGTGAAAGTGTTCGGCGCCGACCTCGACGTGCTGCGTGAAAAGGCCCGCCTGGTCCAGGAGCAATTGGCCGAGGTGCCCGGCGTCACCGATCTGTATGTAGAGCAGCAGATCGAGATTCCGCAAGTGCGCGTGACGGTCAAGCGCGACGAAGCGGTGCGGTATGGCCTGACTCCGGCCGAAGTGGCCCACGCCCTGGAAACGGCCTTTCAAGGCCGCACGGTATCGCAGATTCTGGAAGGCCAACGGCTTTTTGACCTGGTGCTCTGGTTCGATCCGGCGGCACGACACGATGTCAATCTCATCCGCTCGACACCGCTGAGCATTCCCGGCGGCGGTCGAGTGGCCTTGGGCACGGTGGCCGAGGTGCAAGAGACGACCGGGCCTAACACCATCAATCGAGAAAACATCGTGCGGCGCATCGTCGTGCAGTGCAACACGGCCGGCCGCGATTTGACCGGTGTGGTCGATGACATTCGCCGCCGCGTGAGCGAACATGTCGTGCCCACTTTGCCCACCGGCTACTTCATCCAGTACGGTGGCGAATTCGAGAACCAGCGCGAGGCGCAATCCCGGCTGATCGTCTTAAGCGCCTTCTCGGTGTTCGGCATCTATAGTTTGCTGGTGAAATGCCTGGGGTCATGGCGCGGAGCGGTGCAAGTGATGATCAACATTCCGCTGGCGGCCATCGGCTCGGTGGCGGCCCTGTTGCTCAGCAATTGGCCCTCGGCCGAGGCGTTGGCCGCCGCACACTGGTGGGACTGGCCGCGCGTCTGGATTTCATCGACCACGCTTTCGCTGGCCCACTGGATCGGCTTTATCACGCTCGTGGGCATCGTGTGCCGCAACGGCATCATGATGATCTCGCACTACATCCACCTGATGCGTTTCGAGGGCGAGCAGTTCAACGAGCAGATGATCATTCGCGGCAGCCTGGAGCGATTGGCCCCCGTGCTGATGACCGCCGCGACGGCCATCATTGGGCTGGTGCCCTTGGCTTTAGGCGCCGGGCAAACCGGCAAAGAGATTTTGCACCCGCTGGCCATCGTCGTCATCGGCGGCCTGATCAGCTCCACCTTGCTCGACCAGGTCGTCACACCCGCCTTGTTCTACAAGTTCGGCCGCAAGGTTTACGAGCACGGCTCGGAAGAAGCGGGCTTCTAATGGTTTGTCAACCATGTATCGACGGATGGCGATTGGCGTAGGGTGGGACGAGCGAAGCGAGTCCCACCATGCAAAATCATAATGGCCGGATCCCGGGTACCCTCTGGGTGGCTCATCCCACCCTACGCGAACGCCGGTATCCATCACTCGAAGCTGACTAAGGAATAGTCCTTTGTCAGCCCTACCGCGCGCTTGTTTTTCGAGGTTTCGCGGCCTGCAGCGGGGCGTCGTCGTAGATGGTCCATACGCGGGCCTTTTGTTTGATCATGAAGTCCATGATCTTCTTCTCACGTGCTGCCTTTTCTCGCTGTTCTTTGATCTTTTTCTGAATGCCCAACTGGGCGTCCTGAAAGCTGGTAATGCCGGCCTCGGTGCGCTCCAGCACGCGCACCACGATATACGCGCGGCCGTCGTCGATCACCTGGCTGAGCACCCCGATGGGCAACTGAAACAGGGTCCGGTCGAGCGGCTGGCAACGGATGCTGCCTTGGGTCGTCCAGTCGTTGAGACCGCCTTTTGGCGCGCTGGAAGCGTCGGAATGGGCTTTGGCAACATCCGCCAACGGAGCACCGGCATGGACCTGCTTGGCGAGCTGATGAATCGCGTCCCAGGCGGCCCGCTTGTCGCGTTCGGTTCCATAGTTGACGCGAATTTCCTCGTAGCGCACCTTGGCCTTGAATTCATACTCCGGGCGATGCTCGTGGTAATAGGCCGACATTTCATCGTGGCCGACGTGCTCGTCGTACTTGATTTCTTTGCGCAGCCATTCGCTGATCAGGGCCATGTCGATGAAGGCCTCTTTTTCGTGTTTGAGCGAGCTCCCCTTTTGCTTGAGCTTCTGGTCCAGCTCGGCGACCGTTTTCACTTTTTCATGTTTCAACAGGTCGGGCAGACGGTAGACGTCGAACTTCTTCAGGATGTCTTTCTCGACCTCGCCCCATTTGTCTTTGGGGATTTCATTCTCTTTCATCTCGGCGACGATCATTTTGCCTTTCACCGCCTCGAGCACGTTGTTGTGCATCAGGACCTGCACCACCTCTTCGTGCCTTTCAGGAGGCACGCTCTTCTTGAACTGTTCGAATTGCTCCTGGACCTTAGGCAACAGATCGCCGGCCATGATGATTTCATTGCCCACGCGGGCCATGACCTGGGCACCAGGGATAGGCACCGGCTTGGAGATCTGCAGGGCGCCTGGTCCGCCCGGCGTATCGATCTGCAACTGCGTCAAGGGAGTCGGCCGGAGCCGGCGGCCGGAGTTCGTTGCCGGAGCCGAATTGGGCCGGCCCGTCGGCGGCAGCCGCTGTGGGCGCGGAGTCGTCGCGACCGGGCCGGCAGGGTTGCCGGGCCGATTGTCGGGCGGCGACTGAGCCTGGGCCACGGCCGTGCCGACGGCACTCACCCAGAGCGTGGGCAGTCCGTGCCGGGTCCAAAGCGTGGCCGCCAGAGCGGTCGTCACGGTGAGCAAAATGGGGTAGAAGAGACGCGACACGAGTTGTGATTAAAGACAGGCGTTTTACACGAGCGGCCACACCGTGGCGCCGCCCGTCAGTGAGCGTCCAACAAGGAGATCATGGAAGAAGGAGGGCGAATACCCGGAACTGCTTAACCTCCCGTGGTCGCCGCGTCTCCTTATCTCCCCACTTCATGCGATGTCAACGACGTCGTGAATTCGCGACGGCTTCGTCAGATAACGGCGGTAAAATGCAAAACAAACGGCGGAGTATAGCCGGCGGCTGATTGCTACTGCAACACGGATTTGGCCAGCCCGTACAGCGATCTGCCAACGGAGCCTGTTTTGCGTATCGGCAGGCGTAGGCTACGCCCATCGACAATTCCCAGGCCCGCCGTCGACGAAAGCCCAGCTTGTGCGCCTGTCGAGCAAGCGCAGCGAGGCTGCCAGGATTGCTGACAAAACGTGCTATGGCCGAATGCAGATGTGCATGTTTCCAGCAGCCGGATTCGGCGTGACCGCGCCGGGTATACGGCATGCGAAAAACATCGAGCGCCAGCGGTTTGCGCAAATTTGCGCAAACCGTAACCCGACGCCCGCGCTTCTTGGCCGAGTGCCCACAGATTAGGCAGGGGGGGAAAGCGATCGCGATATCGCTTAACACTGTCGTTTAACCGCAGGCGGGTACCCTCTGGGTGCGGCCCGCGCGAGGGCCACCTTCGCGCAGGCCGATGGCCTGCGGTTAAACGACTGCGCCGCTGCAGCTCAATACCACTGATACGCATAGTCGTGAAATCGTTTGAGCGCGGCGCCGCGGAGTTTGGGATCACGATAATCGGCCCATCGGCCGCGGCCGGCCCGCAGGCGCTCGAGCAGGATCTCGTCGGAAACCTGGTAGGTGGTCCATCCCAACTGCTGGTTGCGGACGGCCGAAAGTTCGGCTTCGTCCTCGCGCTCGGCCAGCAGGGCCCGCACGCCTTCGCGGATCGTGGCATCGTCGCAATTCAACAGCGGCTCCAAGCGCAGCACGCCCTCCGAGCTGATTGGGTGCACGCTGATCTGGACGCTGGCCGCGGGATCGCCAGCCATGATGCGCCGCACGTTGTATTCGGTCACCAGAGCGTCGACGGGCGTCAAGGCAAACAGATAAATCGTGAGCGCCAACGCCCAAAGTTGCCGCCGCACAAGCCAGCCGAAGCTGCGGCCTTTGGCGATTTTCCACAAGACGAGTACGAAACCGGCGACGACCGCCGTCATGCCGAACAGCCCGACCGTGCGCATGGGACTCATGCCGTTGAAATCGACGTAGATCTGCATGCGATGGTACACGGCGGCCGCCAAGACGAAGTTCTCAGCCGACCAGATCCAGCCGAGGCGCCGCAATTGCGGCAACCGCGGATCGCCGAGCACGCCGCCGCGGAAGACGAACGATAAGAACACCGTAGCCAGCGCCAAGGCAAACGTCAGCCAGGCCGCGCCTTCGTGAGCATAGCCCGAATAATAAAAGCCCTTGGGAAACTCGCGAAACCATAACGTGCGAAACTCGAACACCAGGTAGACGGCAAACAACACGATCACCGTAACCAGCGTGTTGCGAAAGGCGGGATAGAGACGCGATGCTTCGGTTGTGGTAGGTGCTGTTTCCGTCGCCACGTCGGCCGTGACTTCCGGAAACGCAGGTTCGCTCATGCCACCGCTGGACGAGGCCTGCCGCAACAACCCGGTGGAAATCCAAGCTGCGGCAATCCAGAAAGCGACTTCGCCCACCGACATGTGCAGCAGCCACGCCCGCACGTGTTGCACAACACTTTCCAGCGCTTCGGAGAAGGATGCCACGAGGTCTGGGTTGGCCAGCACAAAGACCGTGCCAAAAACGAGCAGCGCCAAAAGAGGCAGGCCGACGTTGAGCAACGGCAGGCGGGTCAGTGATGACGTCGCCGAGGCACGGCCGTAATGTAGGAAGCGCCTATATCCCGACGCGATGGACTGCGATGCAAAGACCGCCGTCTCGGCCACGAACGGCGTTTGCCCCGACAGCGCCATGACAAAGGCAGCCACGAGCGCAAACCCCGCCGCCACCGCCAAGGCCGAGCCGCACCACACCAGCCGGGCCGCCAGCAGCAGTAGCATGACGCCGGTTGTCCAACTTGCCGTGCCCGCGCGCGGGCGAAAGGCGCCCCAAACAAAGAGCACGGGCAAGGCCACGAACAACATCGCGTAACCCGCAAACCCGTGCCCCCGGTAAATCGTCAGATCGCAGAGGATAATAATTGCGGCTACTGCCGCGATCTCTCTTGACCGCACGGGCGGCTGAACGGCGGTGGCGCGGGCGACGCGCCGTTCTTGAGCGAAGGGATTCGACAGATCGCCGTTCCCATTCGTCGTACGAGCGAGCGGCGGCGCCGAGGTTTCGCCGGTCATGACTCCGTTTCCTGTTTGCACACCCAAAACAGCCCGACTGTCTTCATTATCTCGCCCCGATCGGCAAAGGCGAGAGGCTGGAGATGGCACGCACGAAATAAGGTTACTACTTGTGTCATTTATGCGAGTTTTGTTCCGCCACGACGGGGCTTGCCCCCATCGAGCGCTGACTGACAGGCTAGAACGAACCGCCCAACGAGTTCCGTTTCCGCG
>DASSFG010000400.1:0-7047 GCA_035694685.1 Pirellulales bacterium | reverse complement strand
CAGCCAGACCAGCACGCTGCAAAGCATCAACTTCCTCAACGTCGGCGTGATTTTGAACGTCACGCCGCGGATCAGCCACGACGACCAAATCCTGATGAGGATCAAGCCCGAAGTCTCCGATGGAAGCGTCGATCAAACCTCGGGTCTGCCCAGTTCGAACACCACGACCGTTGAAACCGACGTGTTGCTACCGAACGGCCGTGGCATCGTCATCGGTGGCCTGATCCAGGAGTCCGACACGCAAAACATCTCGAAGATTCCCGGCTTGGGCGACATCTGGCTTCTCGGCCGCCTGTTCCAGAGGCGCAACATCGTGAAGGAGCGTGCGGAAGTGGTGATTTTCCTCGTGCCGCGCATCGTGCCTTACGAGGCTGAATTTCAATGCCTGACCGAGGGCGAAATGGCCCGCGCGCAAATGCCGCTGCTGGGCGACCAATTTGTCCGCCAGCGACGTCCAGGCGAGCCGCAACTTTACGACACCGTCGAAAATCCACTCTACTTGCGGCCGCGCAATCAGGCCCAGACGGGCGCGCCACCGAACCGGCCATTTTTACGCCGCGTGACCAGCGTGTTTTCGACCCAACCGAAGCCGGGCGAAAAGACGCCTGCCGAGCCGGCGCCTGCCGGCAGCGAAGGGCCGCAGTTGGCCAGAAATCCCGGGCCGCCGGTCCGGCCTGCGCCGCCGCCGACTCGAACGCCACCGACTCAAACGCCGCCGCCAGCCGGCCCAACGGCCAAAACGGCAGGCTGGTTGCCGCCGTTACGGATGATGCAAAAGCCGGCGACCGCTCCCCCGCTCAACGCAGCCCCGCCGCAAATCCCGAAAGCCGGCGATCCCGCGCCGGGCAACATCGACTTTCCTCCACCACCACCGAAGAGCAACACCCGATGGGCAGACAGCCTGAAAAACGGAACTATTCGGCGATAAACCAAGGTCCCGTGGTCGACGTCGACACCGACCTGCCGCAGGAGCTGCGCACGCTCGTCGAGAAACGCGTCACCGAAGATCGTCGCGTGAAAGCGCGTCGTGCCGGACCTCCGCGCCGCTCACTCAAGGATACGGCGAACGACGCCACGGCATCCAGCACCGACGAACGGCGCCAGAAAGAACGGCGTCAGCCCTCCAAGCGCCGCACCCGCCGCCGACGATAATAGCCCTGCGCGATTACCGGAGATCGAGTTGGTCGAGCGGCAGCGGTGGCTGGGGCAGAGCCGCAACGCGGACATGATTTTCGAGAAAGGCGTTGCCGCGGCGATGCCCCGGAAACGCAGCCACCGGGGCACCGCTGGCCGGCACGGCGTCTGACGAGTGCTGCATCGAACGCGGCCAGCTTTGCCCCAGCCACCGATTCCATTGCGCTCGATAATCGCGCATGGCTATTTAGGCATCGAGCGAGGCTTACATTTCCCGCTCGCCACAGGCGAGCGGCACGTGTTAGTGCCCGGTAAGTCATGGAAGCCGCTATCATAACTCGTTGTTTCTCGCCGCGGCCCGCTCGGTGAGAGCCGTCAGCAAAGAGGGCGACCAACGCGATTGGCTCTGGTGACCAAGTGCTGATCGCTCGCCAATGCCGCCCGCAGAGGGCAACAGACGATTCACCCAACCCAGCACCGTCGACACCATGCCCGGCGCCAGTCCGTGAGCTTTTTGTGCGGCGATGGCGGGCAACGACAAGATTACTTCGGCGTCGCCGCGGCAGCATGCCCGAACGATCTGCCGTGCGGCGAGTTCGGCGCTTATCGACGCTCCAGGCAACGAATCGCTGATACTGAACCAGGCGTATTCCGCCCGGTGCTTCCCTTTGAAGAGGGCATTTCGCGGACTGCCAGTGCGCATCAGGCCAGGACAGACCGTCGTCACGACGATGCCGTCTTTGGCGAGCTCGGCCCGCAGACCCTCTGACAGTCCGACCAGTGCAAACTTGCTGGCGCTATAGGGCAAAAGGTGCGGTACGCTAAGCTTGCCGCCGATGGATGAAACGTTGACGATTCGTCCGGCCCGGCGGCGGCGCATCGAGGGAAGCAACTCGAGGATGGCGTACAGCGGGCCCCAATAGTGCGTGTCCATCGCCGTGCGATAGTCATCGAGCGTCATCACCTCCACCGGGCCCGACTGAATGATGCCGGCGTTATTGATCAGCACGTCGACGCGGCCCCATTCATCGACCACGCGGCGAATCATGTTGCGCACGTCGTCCTGGCGCGTGACGTCGCAGGCCACCGTGAGCACGCTGGCGCCGCGGTGTTCAAGATCCTTTGCGGCGCGATCGAGCGTGGCCTTGTCCCGCCCGCAGATGGCAACTTTGGCGCCGCGACTGGCCACCTCGCGGGCCAGCAACAGGCCTAGTCCGCGTGAACCCCCGGTAATCAATACGACTTTGCCGCGGAGGTCGTAGGGCCGCCGCGCAAAGCGGGCGAGCAGGCCCGCAGCTACCAAAACGCCGCCGACAAGCAGCAGCCGATTCGGCCGGCAGACGGGAGCAAGCTTCAATCCTTTCGCGTTCATGCTTTCCCCTTCTTAGTTCGCCCCCGGCTTGAGCACCACTTTGATGCACTCGTCCTGTTTGTCGTTGAAAATCGCGTAGCCTTCGTCAGCCTTGTCGAGCGGCAGGCGGTGCGTGATCAAATGCGAGGGATCGATTTGTCCCTGGTGAATGCGTTCAAGCAAGGGCCGCATGTACCGCAACATGTGGGTCTGGCCCATGGCGAACTTGAGTCCTTTGTTGAACGCCGCACCGAAGGGGAGCTTGTCGAGAAAACCACCATAAACTCCGGCAATCGAAATCGTGCCACCCTTGCGGCAAGCGAAGATGGCCTGCCGCAATGCGTGCGGGCGATCGGTGCCCAGGTAGGTGGCGTGCTTGGCACGGTCGTACAAAGCGTCGATGGTCGTGCCGTGCGCTTCGAGACCGACCGCGTCGATACAAGCGTCGGGGCCGCGGCCGCCGGTCATTTCTTTCAACGCCTCGAAGACGTCGACTTCTTCGTAGTTGAGCGTTTCGGCCTTGCCCCAGCGGCGGGCCAGTTCGAGCCGTTCGGGAAAACGGTCGATGGCAATCACTCGCTCGGCCCCCAAGAAGTAGGCACTGTGAATCGCAAATTGGGCCACCGGCCCGCAGCCCCAAATCGCCACGGTATCGCCCGGCTGGATGTTGCAGTTCTCGGCCGCCATGTAACCGGTCGGAAAGATGTCTGACAAAAACAAGACCTGCTCGTCGGTGAAACCGTTTTCAATCTTCAGCGGGCCGACGTCGGCATAGGGCACACGGGCATATTCGGCCTGGCCGCCCGCATAACCGCCCATCATGTGCGAATAGCCGAACAGCCCCGCCGGCGAATCGCCATAGAGCTTGGCCGGCAGCTCGGCGTTCGGATTGCTGTTGTCGCAGAGAGACCACAGTTCACGCTGGCAAAAAAAGCAGCGCCCGCAACAGATGGTGAACGGCACGACGACGCGGTCGCCGACCGACAGGTTCTTTACCTCGCGGCCGACTTCGACCACCTCGCCCATGAACTCGTGGCCGAGGATGTCGCCTGACTGCATCGTGGGAATGTTACCGTTGTATAGGTGCAGGTCGGAGCCGCAGATGGCCGTGGCCGTGATCCGCACGATGCAATCGCGCGGGTTGAGTATTTTGGGGTCGGGCACGTTTTCGACGCGCACGTCCTTTTTGCCATGCCAGCAAAGCGCTTTCATGCCCGGCTCCTCGTGGTGCTGTCGTTAGGTTGACCCTACTAACCATGTGGTTGGCCTTCGATCGTCGGAATCTCGCCGGCCTCGGCCAGGTTTTTGAAGCGGCGGAGATCCTCTTTGATGCGCGATTCCAGGCCCGCACCCGTCCATTCAGCCAAGGCAGCGGTCAGCTTGCCGCCCGGTGGCTCGTATTTCAGCGAGACGGTGACGAGCGTGCCACGGCCGTGTGTTAGCGGTTGGAAATGAATCGAGCCGGCCGTGTCGACCTGGGAGCCGGACAGCGACCGCCAGGCGATCAGCTCGGGCTCGCGCTCGTTGATGATCTCCGCATCCCATTCGAGCGTCGCGCCAAGGGGCGCCTGTGCAGCCCAATGCGAGCGTCGCTCGTCGATGGCCTCGACGCGGACGACGTGCCGAAGAATCCGCGGCAAGTTCGCCACGTCGCGCCAGGAGCGATACAGCTCGTCGGCTGGACGCAAAATTGCCAGACGATGCTCAACCTTGCAACCGTGACGTGCCCGGACTCCCACAGCCGGGCTGGCCGACCTCGCCGAATTGATGCTGAGCGCACGATACAAGCTGCAATGCCCGCTGATGCCGCGGTACAGCAAACTGCCGCCAATGGCCAGTGGCAGCAAGCGAGGCCGGCCGCCGACGAGCGACCAGCCGGCCAACACTCCTCCGGCCACGGCCGAAGCAAGTCGCTCCATACCGGATACGTTGGTCGTCTTAGCCGGCCTGTGCTCCGTTTGAAAATCGAGCGGTTCCATTGCCAAGCCGGCGGTGGCGCTTTGCGACATACCTTCGACTCCTTGTCGGTTAATGGATTGAATCAGCGCTGCGCGAAAAGTTCCGTTTGTTGCTATACGTCACGCGGGCCAAAACGAGGCATCGGCCGTTTGTGTAGGTCAGGCTTTCCAGCCTGACGGCGTCAGGCTGGAAAGCCTGACCTACACATCGGTATTGGCCTCGCGACGTATGACAACCATTTAGCCGAAGTCGATTGTCGAAACGCGCCGTCCGTCCAGTGCTCCTGGGGAGACAAGGGCGATTTCCACGGAGTTTTCGTCGGGCGCTAACCCCGCTCGGGTGCGCAACTGTCGCGGACTCCATTCCGAACGGATCGAAGCCGCTCTTTCAGCGATTTCGTCAGGTGTGGGCCAGTTTCCTTCAACGTTCGGTCGCGGTCTCGCTCGCATGTTCATCTCGCTCCAAGGGGTCAATGTTTCACCGGCAACCGCCTAGCCGACGGCGGTGACAATGCCAGCGCGTCGCTGGGGTAAGCAACTCGTATGCCGGACGCTTTCCCGACATTGCGGAGCCTTAACGACGCCGCAGCACACACTAAACGCGCACCTTTACGGCGCTCATGGGCAGAAGCAGGATGGGTAGCAGAACGCTTAAGATTATGGCCCTAAATGGCAGCAATAAGCAGCGTTTCTCACGAAGTCAGCTAGGCGCCGGTTAGTGGATCCGGGCTTGTTTTAGCAGGCCTTACACTTCTCGTCCCACGGTGACATTCGCCAATTAGGCGCCGTTTGCTGGTGCCGCGACGACCAAACTGGCGCGGCGCGGCACAAGCTCGTGGCGTTTGGGCCGGAACTGCCTCTTTGTGCAGACCCTTGACGGTAGGGTGGGACAAGCGAGCTTGCGAGCGCCGCGCCACCAAAGGTAGCCCTGGTACTTTGTGAACACCTTATCACTCACCGTCCTTGCGGCGCCGTAGTTCTCCGAGCGCGCGGCCAAGCGATACGCTCAGCCCTGCGAGCACCATTACGCCCAGCGGTGTGGCGATGCACAAGAGCATCAAAACCATTTCTTCATGCGGATTGGCCCGCAAGATGGCGCCCCAGATGGCAAACGGCAGGCACAGCAGCAACATGGTGCCCAGTAAAGCCGGCAAGCCGAACTGCCAACGCGACGCTGGTGCTCCGCCCCGGTCGCCATCCTTTTCACCGGCCGACAGATTATCGCCTGAGGGCGGAGGGTCGATCGGCGCGTGCTTGGGCGGCCTCGTCATGGCAGCTTTTCAATGCGAGAAACCAGCTCTGCGTGCGTCCACTCTCGATCGGTGGGTACGAGCAAGTAGCAGGCCGGGCTGCCGCAGCAGTCGAGCACAATCTGCATGTCGTTCGGGGCGTCGAAACCGTCGGGACACGGTTCGTGACCGTTGATGAACACTTTGGCCGATAGCGTCTTGGCAAAAGCACGGGCGTTCTCGCGGCGGTAGTCGCGGCCCCACACCAGGTCGAACACGTCGCCGTGCTCGATTAAATCGGCCGCCTCCAGCGGGCGCGAAAAAATCGTGCGATCGAAAGAACGCGCGTCGCACCGCTCGGGCAAGGTGTGGCAGATCACGACGTCGCCCGGCAGTCGCACCGCGAGCGGGCAGGTGCGGATGAATTCATTGTACGCCTCACGCACCTGTTCCGACGCCGCGCCGTACATCTCTTGAACGCCCAACCGGAACAGCAGGTTGAGCATTTTCTTGCCCTTGATGATCGGATAGTCAGTCAATTCCGCCAGCTCGTGATTGCTCAAGAGAAAGTGGACTCGCTCGGGATGAGCGGCCTTCAGTTTGGCAACGTCTTCGAGCATGCCGTGCGACATGCAGCCGCCGTTCGACGAATAGGCCGGCCCCCCGTGACACACTTCCTGCAGAATCAGGTGCCGCCGCGGTCGTCGGTCGAGATCGGCGATCTTCTTGATCGAATTGAAGTTGCGGCGGTGGCCGTGCAGGTCGGCGGTGATCATGACATCATCGGCCATCTCGCGCGTAATGGTGACGATATTGCCTTCGCGGCCCGGCGTATCTTCATTCGCCTCGGCCGCTTTGCGGAACGTGGCCAGGACGCTGTCGGTGTATTCTCGGGTGGCAGGCATGGCGATTTTGGATTTTGGATTTTGGATTTTGGATTGGATGCGGCGCAATCCAAAATCCAAAATCGAAAATCCAAAATTAGAGAAGGTGTCTCGCCTTGATTTCCAGGTAGCTGTTGATCAACGGCGTGGTTAAGTTTTCGGGGTAAACGTCGAGTGCCAAAACGCCTTTGGCGTCGAGGTCGGCCAGCACCTGGCTGCGCCAAGTTACAATATTGGCTGCCACCGCCGCCTCAAAGAGCGATTCGCCCGTGGGTGAAGGCTGCTCGGCCGGATCGAACAAGCGATGATCGCGCAACAGTACCCCTAGCGGCAAGTGCTTGCCCGAGAAATTCTTCAGGTATCGGCCAACCTGGTTGGCGTTGACTTCGTCGATCAGGTTGCTGAACAGCACGACCAGCGAGCGTTTGCGGCAGTGCGCGGCGAGGTACAGAAAGGCCTGATCGTAACGCGATTCGACCAGCCGCGGAAAG
>DASSFG010000399.1:0-7490 GCA_035694685.1 Pirellulales bacterium | reverse complement strand
GCTGGCGACGTAGCACAACAATAACAGCGCAATGCCAATTGCGACTAAGAGCGCTTTGGCGCTCCAGGATTTTTGGTGCAAACGCATGTAGGAGTCATTCCACCTCGTAGATGCGCCCGTCGGCATACACTTCGGCTTCACGCACCCGGCCTTGAGCGTTTTTTCCACGCAACTCGTACACCTCTTGGTCGCCCACCTGCTTCTTAAAGGCGGTCTGAAATTTGATGTCGGGCAATTCCTTTTGTGCTGCCTCAACGGCCGCCTTGGGAACCTGATCGATGGGCACAACCTGGTCTTTCGGGCCAGGCGCTTTCGAGCAGCCGAAGGCCAGCGACGTAACGAGCAATAGAACGGTTAATGAATTTTGCATCTTCGATTAGCTCCTCAGGCGTCAGGCGCTCGGAATCAATTACCAGGTTAGACACGCGGAAGAAAATACGCTTCGCGAGTGGTGGCTGGGGCAGAGCTTGGCCATGCTGGATCCTAAAAGGCCGGTTTGACATTGCGGCCAAGCGATGCCCCGGAGCACCACCCACCGGAGCATCGCCGCGGCATAACGCTCAAAGCGAACTCAACTGTCGAGCAGCCGCGGCTCTGCCCCAGCCACCGCCGACTATTCTCCCGAGCTTAGATTCGTCCTCGTGTCCACTTAGCTTAATCAATAGTCGGCGGCCGGGGTTTCGCCGCCGGCACGCGTCGACAGCGCCAACCACGAGCGATAGTCCATATCGGTGCTCAAGAACCGCACGTGCCCGTCGGCAAACAAGAAGTTTACTCCGCGGCCGTGGTGGCTGTAAAACTGGTTCACGTCGGCGTCCGGGTCGCCCGGCCCATAACCCTCGCCGGCGTGGCCCAAAGTCATGCCCGCACTGTTCTCTGCCTTGAATGCGCCGATGGCGTTGTTGTCGTCAGGATACAGGATGGCGCCGGTCACGCAGCCGACCCAGGTGGCCTCACCGAAGTCGTGGGCCCGCTCGCCTACCGCGATCGTTTGCGATGTGCCGTCCAGGATGTCGCGATATTGCACCTGGCTATTGCGGAAAAATAAGCCGGCCCCGTCGACGCCCGGCTCGGTGTCGCCGTACATGGCCACGTAATTCGACGGCCCCACCTGGCAGATTTTGGCGATCGGTTCACCCGTGACGGGATCGCGGCTCCAGGTCCACCAATCGGCCGCGGTCGAGTCGGACGGGCAGAGAAAGACCGGAAAATCGAGAACACGAACCTGGGCGTTCAGCGAGCCTTCGATCGGCTGAGTAAAAGCGATCCGGTTGTAGGTCGGCGTTTGCTCCAATTCAGGCAGCGCCAGCGCCGCCCAGCCCCATCCCGGCCCGGTGTCGTCTCCGGCACCGTCGAAATTCGAGATGTAGCCGGAGGGAAGCGACAAGGTACGGTCGTGATAATCCGAGAGCGCGATGCCGATTTGCCGCAAATTGTTGACACACTGGCTGCGGCGTCCCGCCTCTCGCGCATACTGAACGGCGGGCAGCAACAGCGCGACGAGCAGTCCGATAATCGCAATTGAAACGAGCAGCTCCACCAGCGTGAAGCCACGCGGTGGGCCGCCTCGATGCGGCGTTTGGCTGTTGACGGCGGTCACTTCGGTAGTCTCCCTGAGGGCCATCGCATACGGCACATTTTAACAACAAATCAAACAGGCAGTGCTTCATCCGGTGGTTCGGGCAGCAGGCAAGCGAAGGCCGCGGCGGGTAGGAACAAGAAGCCTGCATAGAACAACGCGAGGCGATAATCGCCGACGCCGTCGGAGAACATGCCAAAAAAGACGGTGCCGATGCCCGCTACGATGCGGCCGAAGTTGTAGCAGAACCCCGCGCCCGTCGTGCGCAACAAAGTGGGAAACAGCGGCGGCAGATACATCGTGAACAGGGCAAAGGCCCCTTGGCACAACCCCATTGCCGCGAACCCGAGCCAGAGCGCGTTGTGATCGCGCGGGACATAGTAGGTCGCGAACATCGCCAGAAAGTAAGCGAAGAACATGCCGGCGATGGCCAGCCGATACTTCAGCCGGCGGGCAATCAAGCCAGCCAAAAAGTTGCCCGCAATCGAAGACAACATGACCACCCACACAGCCCGGCTGACGAGCTGACTTTTTTCAGATTCAGTCCAGCCGCTCACGTCGGCCATGTTCCGCAGGTGCTGCGGAAACCAGAACGTAAACGCCCAATGTGCCGTGAGCGAAAGACCGCAAACCACGAGCGTGAGCAGCGTGACGCGGCGCACGCCACCGCGGAACAGGTCGCCGAAAGGAGGCGCGACGTGCGAAGTTTGCCGCCGCGCCAGTTGCCATTCTTCCGGCTCGGGCACGGCGCGGCGAATCCACAACACCAACAGCGCCGGCAGCACGCCGACCAGGAACACCGATCGTTTCGGATAGTCGGCCAAGAGAAAGTTGGCCAGACTGGCCAGCATGATGCCGCAATTGACGCCGGTTTGCAGCACCGCCGCCATCCAGGGCCGCCAACTTCGCGGCCAGGTTTCGGAGAGCAACGACGCGCCGACGGCCCACTCTCCTCCCACGCCCAGCGCCGCCAGAAATCGGAAGATCAGCAATTGCCACCAGGTGTCGGCGAAATACGACAGCCCGGTGAAGCTCGCGTAGGTGAGAATCGTGAGCATCAAGCCGCGACTGCGGCCGATGCGGTCGGCAATGCGGCCAAAAAAGCCGCCCCCCAGCGCCCAGCCGATCATGAACGCTCCTTGGATCAAAGAACTGTAGTAACCGACTTGACGGTCTTTCAGGTTGGACACATCGAGCAGTTCGGCAACGAACGGTGTCGCCACGAGCACGTAGAGGTGCATGTCGAGACCATCGAACAGCCAACCCAGCCAGGCCGCCATGCCCGACTTGAGTTGCTGCGGAGACAAGTCACGCAAACGTGAAACTTCCGGGTGGCGCGCGCTGCCGTCGGCCGATGCGGGAGAGTCTTGTCCAACGCCGCAATCCACCGCGGGAAGCTCTTGCGAGAGGGGAGAAGCAGGCGTCGTTTCTGGGTCAACGTTCACGAGCAGGGTGTGTTAGGCGCCGGGGCGGTATTGGATAGGCGTCGCTCGCGAAACAGCAGTTGGGAAAAATGATACTGGTCAGGGGGCTCGCTATTGCCGGCTATTGTACTATAAGCCAGCCGCTCTTGATCGTCCCCGCCGCTTGCAATTCACGGACGCGACGTTACACTCTGACATGTGTTTGAGTATTGGAACGTCGATGCTGTTGAATCCTCAATCAAGGAGAAGCTGGATGAGCTGCGCTCGGAAGACGCGGGCATTTACGCTTGTTGAACTGCTGGTGGTGATCGCCATCGTCGGTATTCTGGTGGCGCTTTTGTTGCCGGCGGTGCAGGCGGCACGAGAATCGTCGCGTCGCTCGCAGTGTATCAACAACATGAAACAGCTCGGCATCGCCCTGCAAAACTTTGAGGGGGCGCGAAAGTCGTTCCCGACCGGCACCACGTCGCAGAGCTATCCTGCCGATCCGACCATTCCAGGCAACTTCTTTCGTTGGTCAACGTTCGCGCACCTGACGCCGTATCTCGAGCAGACGAACATCTATAACAAGCTCGATTTGACCACGCCGCTCTACGGCGGGGCCAACCAAGGTTACGCGGTGATGCCGGTCAATCAGTTTGCCGTGCAGATCATGGTGCCCATCTTTCTTTGTCCCAGCGATCAGCAACAGCCGGTGACCGACTACCTGGGCACGATCTTCGCCCCCTGTAATTATGCGGCCAACATGGGCACCGGGATCAACGGCGGCACGGAGTTCGACACCGACGGTGTCTTCTACATGAATTCAACGGTCAAGTTCGCCCACCTCCTCGACGGCGCGAGCAACACGGCGTTTATGGCCGAAAGCATTCTCGGGGCGGCGCCGGCCGCGAATAAGCCCCCCGATCCACAAACGGTTTACGCCTATATCGGCCCTTCGCCAATCACCGACGCCAACTGCCTGGCGGCCACACAATATAACGTCAGCGACCCGCGGGGCTTCTCTTGGGCTGACGGCGAGCCACGTTGCGGGCTCTATAATCATTACTTTACGCCCAACTCCAGCCGGCTCGATTGCATGGGCTACGATCCCAACAACCAGTATACCGATACCGGCTGGCGGACTGCCCGAAGCTGGCACCCGGGCATCGTCAACCTGCTGCTGGGCGACGGCTCGGTGCGCAACCTGTCGGAATCGATCGACGCCTGGATTTGGCGCTCCCTCGCAACTCGAAAAGGAGGCGAATCGTTAACCGGTGCAAGTTGGTGACCAATGCTGAATTCGACGATAGACAAAAGCGGTGCCGGCGTTTCGTTGCATGCTGCGCCGTTATCGGAAGTCGAACTTGGCCAGTACCGAGACCTCGGCTTCGTGGTGCGTCGCCAGGTTTTCAGCGGCACCGAGATGGCCGACCTGGCGGCCGAAGCCGACCGGCTGTTGCGCGACTATCGGGAGCTGATCGACCGCAATAACCTGCGTTGTCGATTCATGTCGGCCGCCGAGGGCGGCGAGCCGCTGTTCGAAGTGTTCGATCCGGTCAACGACCTTTCGCCTCTCTGCGAGAGAATTACGAGCGATCCGCGGCTGTTGGCGATCGTCGAGTCGATCTACGGTGAACCGGCATGCCTCTTCAAGGAAAAGCTCATCTACAAGCTGCCGGGGGCGACCGGTTATCAGCTCCATCAAGACATTCCTCGAAGCTGGGCAGGCTTTCCGCGCACCTTTCTCACGGCACTCATTCCAATCGATCCCCCGACTGACGAAAACGGTTGCACGGAACTGTTCTCAGGCTACCATCACGACTTTCTGTTTCCCGAACAGGACGAAATCTACATGTTGCCTGACGACTGCGTCGACTTGTCGCGCAGCGTCAAGCTGCTGCTCGAGCCTGGTGACCTGGCCATCTTCCACGGCCTGACCCCGCATCGTTCAGGGCCGAATCGGTCGCGGTCGATGCGCCGCGCTTTTTACGTGAGCTTTAACGCCAGCTCGGATGGGGGCGATCAACGATCGCGGCACTATGCGGAGTTTCACGATTTTCTGCGCAAACGCGTAGCGACCGGCACGCCGGAGGCAATGTACTTCCGATGAGTCGCTACTTAAGCCAATTGCGCCCCAACTATGCTTGGGTCATCGTGCCCGTCGCCGCCTTGGCCATGGTGGCCACGTTGCCTGGCAGGACACACGGTCTGGGCATGATTACCGAACGTTTGCTGGCAGACCCGTCGCTGGGAATCGACCGCGACATGTACGGCGACATGAACGCCTGGGCGACCATTTTAGGAGCGGCCTTCTGCCTGCCCTGTGGATATTTGATCGATCGCTTCGGACTACGTCTCAATCTGACCGTAACGGTCGCCGCGCTCGGCGCGGTGGTCCTCTGGATGACGGTGCTGTCGGGTCGCTGGCCGCTGTTCATAGCGATTCTGCTTACTCGCGGTTTCGGGCAAAGCGCCCTCTCGGTGATCAGTATCACAATGGTCGGCAAATGGTACCGCGATCGACTCAGTATGCCGATGGCCGTCTACTCTCTGTTGTTGTCGGTCGGCTTCGTTGGCGCCGCTCAATTGGCCAAACCCTTCGCCACCGCCGAATGGCGCACGGTGTGGGCGGGCATGGGCTGGCTGCTGTTGCTGGTCATGCTGCCGGTCGCCTGGATTTTCACGCGTGATCCGCCGGCTGCCGAGTCGGCGGGCCCTGTGCCAGCGCCCAGCGTTCCGCAAGCCGAGGGATTTACCTTGTGGCAGGCGATGCGGACCTCGGCCTTCTGGGTGTTCAGCTTGGGAATTTGCATTGTGGCGATGGTCACCTCCGGGCAGTCGCTGTTCGGCGAGTCGATCCTCACGCAACAAGACTTTCCGATCGCCGCCTATTACAATCTGATGATTCTCACCGGCACGATCGGCTTGATGGTCAAGCTGCCGGTGGGTTGGTTTGCGCGACGCTCGCCCATGGGCCGTTTGCAAGCCGTGGCTTTAATCTTAATGGGCGCCTGCCTCTTTTGGCTCCCCTTGATTCGATCGAATTGGGAGCTCAATCTGTATGCCGTCGGCATGGGATTGTCGGGCACGACCATGACCGTCCTTTTCTTCGCCGTTTGGGGACAGGCGTTCGGCCGCGCGCACCTGGGTGAGATTCAAGCCGTGGCGCAGATGCTGACCGTGTTCGCATCGGCGGCGGGGCCAAAGGTCCTTACCGCATGCCATGCTCGTACAGGATCATACGCGCTGGTGTTTGAAATTCTCGCGGCGAGTACAATCGTCGTTGCCGCAGCGTCGTGGTTCGTCTGGGTGCCACGACCTCTGGCACAATCAAATATCGCAACCGAAACTGAACCCGAATTACAATTGGCAGCCCAATAAGCAACCTGCAAGGATAATTTCATGGCCACCGCCGTCGAAACGGAATTGACCAAGTTCCATCTCTCACTGAACGTCAACGACCTCGACCGTTCGATCGTGTTTCTGCGTGCGCTGCTGGGCGTGGAGCCGACAAAGAAGCGGCACGATTACGCCAAGTTTGAGATCGACAATCCGCCGTTGGTTCTTTCTCTGGAGCCACACGGTTTTTCGGGGAAGGGAGCGTTGAATCACGTCGGTTTCCGCATGCCCGATTCAGCCTCTCTAGTCGAAGCCCAGCGGCGGTTGGAAGCGGCCGGTCTGGAGACGCAGCGTGAGGAGGGTGTGGAATGCTGCTACGCGCGGCAAACCAAGTTCTGGGCCACCGACCCGGACGGCACGCTCTGGGAAGTCTATGTATTTGAAGGCGACATCGAACATCGCGGCGCCGGCCAGGCGTTGGAAGTGATCTCTCCCTCCGCCAACGGCACGTTCGAAAAGGCGCCGGCGCCCGTGACGATTTCGCACCGCATCGGGCAGCCCGTTTCGGGGCGGTATTGCTTAGCCGATGGCAGCGAGTGCGCCGACGGCGCCGCCGATGAAGTGCTGCTTCAGGGAACGTTTAACGCTGCCATCGGCGCTGACGAGCGTCGCAAGATTTTGAAAGAGGCCATGCGTGTACTGCGGCCGGGCGGGCAACTCTTGGTTCACGTACTGACCGCGGCAACTTCGCTACCGGACGGAGTGGCGGTGCGGCTCCCCGGTCCCGCCTCGGTCGTCGAGCACGTGCCGCTCGATCGAGAGCTGGTAGCGGAGCTTGAAGCAGCCGGTTTCATCGGCGTTCAATACTCGAAATTCCGCGCCTCACCCTGCTTTCATTACCAAGGCGTCGAGATGCGCGAAACCAAGCTGCTGGCTTTTAAGCCGAGCACCGCAGGCAAGCCGAGTCACGTCGCCATTTACAAAGGCCCCTTCCGCGAGTTACACGACGACGCTGGCCGCGTCTTTCACCGTGGCGAGCGCGTGGCCATCGACGCTGTCACCTGCAACTTGCTCAAAAGCAGCCCCGCCGCCGACCAGTTTCTTTTGCTCGATGCCTAGCCGCAATCCTCGTAGGGTGGGACTGGCCTGCGCAAAATGCTCGGGTT
>DASSFG010000398.1:0-2198 GCA_035694685.1 Pirellulales bacterium | reverse complement strand
CCGATTCCGTCGAAGCATATCCACGACGAATTGCACGCCCGTTGCCTGGTGCTGGACGACGGCAAGAACAAGCTGGCGCTGATTGTGTGCGACCTGCTAGGGCTGCATCGGTTGGTGAGCGACGAGGCCCGCCGGCTGATTGGCGAATCGACCGGCATACCGCGCGAGCACGTGTTGATCAGCGCCACACATACGCACTCGGCTTGTAGCGCCCTGGGCGACGACGTGTTCAAGTATGAGCAGCAGTTGGACGACTACCAGCAGTTTGTTGCCCGTCGCATTGCCGACGGCGTGTCCTGTGCTGTTAATAATCTGCGCCCGGCGGAACTTGCATTCGTCCAAGTCGAGGCGCCCGAACACGTGTTCAACCGCCGCTGGTTCATGCGGCCGGGCACGGTTCCACCGAACCCTTTCGGCGGCGCCGACCTGGTGAAGATGAATCCGCCGCCGGGGAGCCCGAATCTGCTCGATCCCGCTGGACCAACCGATCCGACGGTCTCCGTGATCGCGGTCCGCGGCGTCGATGGGCGGCCGATTTCGGTTTTTGCCGCCTATTCGCTCCATTACGTCGGCGGTGTGGGACCGGGGCACATCTCGGCAGACTATTTTGCCATGTTCTGTGACGAGCTCTCTCGACTCCTCGATGCCGAACGGCTCGATCCACCGTTCGTGGCGATGCTGGCCAATGGCACGAGCGGCGACATCAACAACATCAATTTCCGTGAGCCGCGCCCGCCCACCGAGCCCTATCGACAAATGCGAGCGGTGGCCAACGACGTGGCGCAAAAAGTTGCCGACTCGCTGAAAACCGCGTCTTACTCTCGCGAGCTGACGCTCGATGCCCGCTACCGCGAGCCGCCGATCGATTGCCGGCAGCCCAATGCCGAACAATTGGCCTGGGCCAACAAGACGCTGGAAGCCAATCCACCCAGCCCTGGCAAGGCCGACTTGCCTGCCATTTACGCGCAGCGTGTACTACGGATGGCCGATTATCCCGCGACGATGCCAATGCCGCTGCAGGCGCTGCGCATCGGCCAGGTGTGCATCGGCACGATGCCCAACGAAGTGTTTTGCGAAATCGGTCTGGATTTCAAGCGTCGATCGCCGCTGCCGAATTCTTTTATGGTCTCGCTCAACCACGGTTACTACGGCTATTTGCCGACGCCACGGCAACACGAGCTCGGCGGCTACGAGACGTGGCTCGGCACGAATCGCCTCGAAAAGCACGCCTCCGAAAAAATGCTGGCTGAGTTGCTGGACATGGCAGGTGAGCTGGCGAAGTAGCGAGGGCGCCGTTTTCACTGGCTACGTGCGCAGCGCCTCCAGCTCCGCCAACCGGGCAAAAATCTCCTCGTCGCTCGGTATCTCGCGACACTCGCGGCGGCTGGCGAACTCGCGCTCAAACTCCGCCAGCTTGTCGCGGACCGATGCCTCCACGGTCGAAGCCAGGCGATCGACGAACAGCACGCCGTCGAGATGATCGGTCTCGTGCTGCACCACTCGGGCAAACAAGTCGTCGAGGTCGTAGACCACCTCCTGTCCGGCCATGTTGTAGGCGTTGATGCGAATTCTTTCCGGTCGCCGCACCGGCGCAAACAACCCCGGCAGGCTGAGGCAACCTTCCTCCTGCTCGTCGCCGCCCTTCGGCTGGCTGAGCACCGGGTTGATGAACACGTGCTCTTCATCCCTGATCGCCGGATCGGCCGAGAGATTGACGATGAAAAGCCGATACGGCAGGTCGACCTGATTGGCCGCCAGGCCGACGCCACGATGCTCCTTGGCGTACATCAGATCGAACATCTCGCGCACGAGCTTGTGCAACTCGGCATCGACGCGCTTCAACGGCTTGGAAGTATGCCGCAGTGTCGGATGGGGGTAATTGATGATACGCAACAATCGACTCTCGAACGGAAGGATACGGGCAATGCCGTATTATACGGCACGCTACGTTCTTTCAATTCGTCACTTCACTCTTTGCGGCGGCGGCGTTGGCGACAAGAAAGAAAGCGGCTCCGCCGCAAGGGGAAAGCGGTGATAAATCACCGCACTCCAAAGCGCTAGCGGCGCAGGGTCTGCCTGGGGGCGTCGGCCGTGTAGCGCGCAGGGTCGCGATCAAAGCGCTGAAACGTGTCTTCGCTTGTAAAGAGGTAAATCCGCTCGTTGTAGAAGGCGCCGTGCTCACGCTTGCCCGGCACCTC
>DASSFG010000397.1:0-3582 GCA_035694685.1 Pirellulales bacterium | reverse complement strand
GATCGCAAGTCCGCCTTGACGCGGGCGGTTGTTGCGGTCGTCACGTCGGCCACCGGCATCGTGTTGCTCATTCTGGCGGCCTCGATCCGTCAACGGTGGAAAGTGACGTACCACGGACATTCGATTCGTTTCGAGAACAGCATTTTGCGATCGTCTTGTCTGATCGTTGACGGCCGAGTTCTCGCAAGAGGCAAAGCGAGATTGCGCGTAGGCACCCGCGTTCCCTTCGGAGCGGGCGCCGGCGATCTGATCGTCGTCAGGACGCGCGCCGGATTGCTATCCTACCGTTGCCAGATTTCCGCACGGGCCGAGGATCAGGACGGCAAAATCGCTTAAGCATTTCATGTAATTCTTTTTTGGTGCCATGGCGACCACACCGTTACCGGCTGAGCCGGACGAAACTGAATCAGGCCAGCGACAACCCGCTGAGCTAGAAGCGACCCATGATTTTGTCGCCGATGCCAATCTTGGGCCGCAGGCAGCGTCGCCGCAGCAACTAGGCGAGTTTCGGCTACTGCGCGAGTTGGGCCGCGGCGGAATGGGTGCTCTCCTATCGTCGCTGGGCGAAAAGATCGGAGAGGCTCAACGTCTGTGATTGATGGCGACGACTGCGACCTGCATCGCGTGGCGGACGAAGGCCAACGATAAACGCGACCGCGTGAAAATCGCCGACGTTGGCGTGGCAAAACTGTTGGGCCTCGTCGCGCCGCCCTCGCAGGAAGTCGAGGTTTCTTTTATGGTGCCATGGGGTACCCCCCCAATATTCGTTTCCCAGTTTTACCCGGTCTCCGGCAAGAAGCTCGGCAGGTTCACTCCCCGAAACGGCTGCATGACGCCGCGAATCTGGCAAAAGTGCATCTCGCAATTGCGGCCGCCCCAGTCGTAAATCTGCCGCACCAGGCGTTCCTTCTCGACCGGAACGACCACCACCGGCGAACGGCCCCGATGTTGATCGAGGTCGCGGCGAACCAAGGCCGCGGCGTCGGCTTCGCTGCGCGCCACGCCGGGCCCGATCATGTTCATGGCCGGATGCCCCGAGGAAACCAGGTAACATCGTAAAACACCTCGGCCACGCGCGGTCCGCCTTGAAAAATCGGCGGGCAACCGTGGTTGCGATACCAGGTATTGATCGAACAGTAGATCAGCTCGCCCACTTCATGCTTGTCGGCGGGCGTCATCGATCGCAAGTGCGCCTTCAAATCCGTCGTCCTTTCCTGATCGCGGCGGACTCGCCGCAGTGCCGGCATTAAGGAATCGGCAATGCTCATCGATCGGTCACGCGGGCAGGCAGCAAGGGGCGGTGGCGTTCGATTTGGGCTTTCATGTCGCCCAAGCTGTGCCAGTGCATCGGCTTGGCGAGGTCGACCTCCGCAACGGCGACCGTGCCCCACTCTTTCGCCTGGATCAGCACGTTGCCGTCGTGCCCGCCCTCGACCGAGAAGGTTTTTTCCCACTGCCCCATCAGTCCCGCGCGGCCGTCTGCCCGGATGAGCAGCGAACCCTGTGGCGTCCGCTCGAAAAGCGGACGGATTTCGTCGCGCGGGGCGCGCGGCGTCCAGCCGTCAGTCGCTTCGCTCGCCCAACCGGCGGTCGCGAGCACCAGCAACACGGTCGACACGCAGCATTTTGCAATCAGGAGACGTCGCATCATTCCACCTCACCACTAAGGCGCCCGAACTTATATCGCCAAATATCTAACATGTCCCACGGGGGCAGGCTGACGCAAGTGGCGCGTTGGCTGAGCACCTCACGCTACGGATCGCCGCATGGCTTCTTTCGCTCTTTTACCGAGCCAGACGCGACCGCGAAAGGCGATGAACCGGCTGAGCGCCCGATGTCTCCCAACGACGTGCTCGCCACTTGGTATCATGTCCTGGGAATTCCCTTAGACACCCAGTTCGTCGATCACTTTGGCAGGCCGATTCCGATTCTGTCGCACGGCAGCCCGATACGTGAACTCGTGTAACCTATGAACTGGGTTCTCGCGGCTACGTCGGCCTGGAGTGCGTACCCAAAACGAACGAACTCGCCGCCGCCAAGGCGGTCGCCGCCGCGGACGTCTGGTAGGCAGCGCGGCGACGCTCGGTCGCAGCATTCGGGAAGTGGGTAGTTAATTGATGCGACGCTGTGTGCGGATAGATCGCGGCCGTGAACTACTCGCCGCCCGGTTCTTGCAGGAATTAGGTTATGCCCGCTCGTCTTCTCGCCCCGATCATGGCTATTATTCCGAGCATCGTCCTCGCCCAGGATACGAAACAGGTTGATGTCTCGGTAGTAAAATGGGCGATGAGGGACTCGAACCCCCGACATCCACGGTGTAAACGTGGCGCTCTAACCAACTGAGCTAATCGCCCGGATCAAAAAACAACAACATCTCGCACCCCTAACCCCTACTCTACGCTCCAACGGAAAGCGACTCGCGCAATGATTCGAGCTGGCCGGCAGAGCCGAGCTGCTCGTTCTTGTACGTGATGAAACCGGCGTATTCGGCCATGAATGGCTTGCCGCTGGTGCGCAAGTCGAAATCCTCCGGCTTGTCGCGGAACGTCTCCCGCAGGATGGCGCACCACACCAGCCGTCCGTCAGTGTCGATGTTCACCTTCGTCACACCGAGTTTCGCCGCCGGCAAGTAGTCTTTTTCCGGCACGCCGCTGGTCGATTTCATCTTGCCGCCCGCCGCGTTGATGCGCTCGACCCACTCCTTGGGCACGCTGCTCGAGCCGTGCATCACCAGCGGAAAGCCCGGCAGCCGCTTCTGAATCTCTTCGATTCGGTCGAAGTGCAGGCCCTGATTGCCCGCGAACTTGTACGCGCCGTGCGAGGTGCCGATGGCCACGGCCAGCGAATCGCAGCCGCTGCGCTCGACGAATTCGACCGCCTGGTCGGGGTCGGTCAGGCAGGCGTGGTCCGCCGAGACGGAAATATCTTCCTCCACCCCACCCAGCATGCCCAGCTCGGCTTCGACCGAAATGCTCCGCTCGTGAGCACGCTCGACCACGCGGCGCGTGGTGGCAATGTTCTCGTCAAACGGCTCGTGCGAGGCGTCGATCATGACCGACGAATAGAAGCCGCTGTCGATGCACTCGTAAGCCACCTCTTCGGTGCCGTGGTCGAGGTGCACGGCAAAAATCGCATCGGGAAACACCTCTTCGGCCGTGCGGATCATCGCTTCCAAAAATCGCTTGTCGGTGTAGCCGCGAGCCCCACGCGATAACTGAATGATAAACGGGGCGCTTAGCCGCGAGTTAGTAGGCTCGCTATTGGAGTTCTTCTTGCCCAGATTGCCACGGAACAGCCCGATGGTCTGCTCCAGGTTGTTGATGTTGTAGGCGCCCACGGCGTACTTGCCGTAGGCGTGCTCGAACAGTTCCTTGGTGGTTACGATCATGCTCGTATGCTCCTCGTGTGTGAAATATGGTAGGCCGGCCCTCGCCAACGCGAGTTGGGCCGCCCGGCAAAAGGGAAACGAGCGAGTCGCCATGCCCGCGTCGCGCCCTTCAAAATGTTCCGCCTCAAGGTGCGGCAATTGTAGCTTTTTCCGCGGAAAACTGCCAGCGGCAGCAGGCTTACATTGCCTCGGCA
>DASSFG010000396.1:0-11502 GCA_035694685.1 Pirellulales bacterium | reverse complement strand
TGCTGTGATGGGTCAACGCGGTGGCTGGGGCAGAAGCTGGCCGGGGCAGACGTCGCTCCTGAAACGCGCTGCCGGCCAGCGATGCCCCGGTGGTCGCACTACCGGGGCATCGCGGCGACCGAGCGGATTACGTCCGGTTGCCCGTTACAACCCGGCTTTGTCCCCAGCCACCGCATACGATCCATCAATCAACGAATGACGGAGCACTAGCCGGGGTGGGGGCAAGGTCGGTCGATTTTGCCAAAAACCATCGGAGGACAGGTCCGTGTACAGATTGTTGTTCGGCCGTTTCTCAGGCCGCTTGGCGCCGCTGCGTATCCGACGCGAGGTGTCTTGGGGCCAAGCGCGGGCACCTACTTTGTGCGTTTTGGTCGTTCGTGTTCCAGTGAAGCCAAAGCAGGATGTACGGAAAGCTGGGCCGATGTTGAATTCCAACTTCCAACCACAAATCGCGCCAGCGATGACTCATGTATTCCTCCCGACGGGGTTACTTTTCGTCGGCCAAAGAGTAGCCAGACCGTAAGTTCGAGCCAAGTGCAGTAGTGACAATAAGCCAGCGGATGCACGTCAGCTTTTCCGCAGGCGGGCAGGGTGCAAAAAGACGTCAATACGACAATTCGGTGTCTCGGTTTCAAGCGCATGCTAATCGTGTTTTTCACGCCCGCCGCGGAGCGGCGCTGGGAATGTAGCCGCGGGCGCGAGCCCGCGGGAAAAGATGCCCAGATTCGGCGAAGCCGCGGAGCGGCGGCGGAGAACCTAGCGTTACGCTACGCCGCCGCTCCGCGGCTCCCAAGGGGATCGCGGCCTGGCAAACGCGGGCTGGCGCCCACGGCTACACTCCGTGCGCCGCTCCGCGGCGGATCGCAGGTACAAACGGCTGCTACACCCGTTGGCGCAGCGTGTCCGAACAGCCAGGCAACACGCATAAAGCGTAGGCTGGGCTTTCCAGCCTGACGCTGTCAGGCTGAAAAGCCTGACCTCCATCGGCCGCCTCGCCGGGAATAAAGCTGCCTGTTGGCGGCTCTCTTCTGGTGTGTACATACCCGATAGACCGCTGCTGTTGTTGTTCCTGCTGTGCTGGGCGCTGAGCTGTGTCGATCCGCCCTATCCGCGCGAGCTGGTCTTGCAGCATGTACCAACTGCGATCGCCGTGGCGGCGCTGACGGCCGGCCGCCAGCGGATGCGGCTGGGCCGTACCAGCGAGCAACTGGTGCTGGCGTTCCTCGCTTTGCACGTGCTCGGCGCCCGTTACCTTTACAGCTACGTTCCCTACGACGATTGGGCGGCAGCCCTCGTCGGCCGGCCGATTTCGAGCATGTTTGGCTGGACGCGCAACCACTACGATCGCCTGGTGCACCTGGCTTACGGGCTGCTTCTCTATTTTCCGCTGCGCGAAGCAATCGAACGCCGCTCGGATCTCCGCGGCGCCTCGTCGGGCGCGTTGGCCGTGCAAGGCATTTTGGCCTCGAGCGCGTTCTACGAGATCGCCGAGTGGTGGGTGGCGCTTACGTTCGCTTCCGAGTGGGCCGAGCACTACAACGGACAGCAGGGCGACCCTTGGGATGCCCAGAAAGACATGGCGCTCGCCGCAGCCGGAGCGCTGGCGAGTGCTGTGGTTTGCGGCGTCTGGCGAGGGAGTCACGTGAGGCGACGGTTGGCTAAGGCCGCGCATCGTCTTCTTGAATCGGCGGTTGGCTCAATTCATTGCAAATTGCAAAATGAAAATTGCAAATTGCCATTTGAAGCATGCACTATAGGAAGCGCGTGCCGGGTAAAGTGAGGACGAAATCCTTGCCGAAAGCCTTGGAGGGGGTGGAAAAGCCGGTGGGCGCTTGTCCGGAAAGCACTTTGGCGACTGCGGCGAGCGCTGTCGTGACGGTAAGTGTGTAACCATCGGGGGTTTCGAGAACTGCCGCCTCGTGGTTTCCCGCGGCGTCGGAGACCTCTCCCCACAGTTCTGCGCGTTGACCGGCCCGTTCGTCGGCGGTGGGGCCGGTGATGTTGCGCGCGACGAAACGCTGCGCCAAACGTCGCACGGTGGTCGAACGCAGCAACCAGGCGATGCGTCGCAACCAGCGCGACTGCCGAGTAAGCCTGGCCGACGCCGCCAGATAGGTCTCGATGTTTCTAATGCCGGTCGAGTAGTAGGCGCTGGCCACGTCGCCCCAGGGAATGGTCACGGCTTCTTTCACGCCCGAAGGGAACGGGATGGTTCTCCACTTCCAATCGGCCGGCACGCGGCGGATTTCGCCGTCGATCCGGGCGCGACCTCCGCCGGGCAGCACTTCAAGCAAGGTCTTGGCCGTTCCCGGGCTGACGCTGCCGCTGGCGGTAAAGGCCAAAACCAAATGCGTGGCCGTGGGTAGTTTTTCAGCCAGCATCGCCGCCAGACAGTCGCTCGGCACGACGTCGAAACCGACGGCGGGAATCACGCTGATGCCCGCCTCGCGCGCCCGACCGTCGAGAGCGGCGGCCAATTCAATGACGTCGATCTCGCCCGTGATGTCCAGATAGTGCGTCTTGCCGCGCAGGCAGGCTTCTATCAGCAGCGGCGCCGTATGGCAAAAGGGCCCGGCGCAGTTGAGCACCAGCGTAACGCCGGCAAGCTGCCGGACGATCTCATCAACGTCATCGAGGGCAAAGCTGCGAGAGGCCAATCCCAAGTCATTCGAAAGTTTCTCGACGGCTGCCGCATCGCGGCCGGCCAGCAGCGGACTCAGCCGGCGCGACTTTGCTTCCGCGGCGATCAAGCGGCCTGTATAACCATTGGCGCCGTAGATCAGCCAGGTGTTTTCTGACATGAGATTGGGTGCTCGCCTTTTCGTTGTACCTTCGACCATTGTAGCGAAGCGCCCTGGTGCGCCGCGCGACTCGTCCCACACTGAGGGCGATTGCTTTTTGCTGAGAGCCGATAACAATGGGACGTGCTCAGAGCGGGTCGGGTGGCCGCCGGCTGGAATTCGTTTCCGGCGGGAGGAAAGTCCGGGCTCCGCAGGACAGGGTGATGGGTAACGCCCACCGGCCGTGAGGCCAGGGAAAGTGCAACAGAAAGCAAACCGCCGCGCGGCTGATACCGTGCGGTAAGGGTGAAACGGTGAGGTAAGAGCTCACCAGCAGGTTGGGCGACCAGCCTGGCTAGGCAAACCCCGCCCGGAGCAAGGCCAAACAGGGAGCAACGCCGCCGGTCTTTGATCGGTGGCGTGCGGTCCGGTCCGGTCCGCTACGACTTCCGGGTAGGCTGCTTGAGGAGACGAGCAATCGGCTCCCTAGAGAAATGGCCACCGCTCGCCGCGGCCTTGCCGCGGCGAGAGACAGAACCCGGCTTACAGATCCGCTCTGAGCGCCCTTATCTCACGGTAGGACAACGGCCTGGCCCCGGCCAAGCCGGGTTACTTACCGGCCCTCGGTCAGACGGCGCACTGTACGTCCGACCTTCGCACGTGAAGAAGGCGAACCTGCAGTACAGGATCCATGAGCCGGTCGAGGTGCCCGTCCAGGCGATTTAATATTCGTTGAGGGCAGGAAACGAACGTGTCGATTTGTTCGGCGGCAGCGGCTCGACCTTGATCGTGATCGCCTGCAAGTACTCCACTCCATTTGCGTTTCCGGTGAAACATTTCCGCGGTGCCGAACGCGCATGGCCTGTTTAGGCCATTGAATAACGCATGCCCACGAGAACAATGAACGGACCGCCTTGCGGGTTCATATTGCCAGCTCGAGATTAATGGGACCGGCCGCCATTCATGGGTGAATCCAGACGAAGTTCGACGAACAATTATAGAAAGCAGGTTCTGCGTACTGGAATCTCGCTTCGCATAGTCAGACTGGTGGGGCTGTCCTTGTTGAGTGACGCCCGCGTAAAATGATGTCCACTGTGGCGCCTTGACCGTTTGCGGTGGTCTTTGCTTTAAGGGCCAAAGTCAATCCGCACCACCCCAACGGCTTTTCCATCGGTCACGTCTCCGAACTCAGTCCTAGCGAACCTCACACATGAGCAATGACCAGAGCAATCCGCGGAAGAAGGACGACTTGGTCGTTACGCCGGGTGGGCCACGATTAAGGGATCGCGTGCATGCGGTCTGCCCTGGTGAACCCGTTCAGTTCGACGAATTCGGGAGTTCTATTCCTGTCGCCTCTAACGAGCTTCAAGTCCAAAATTTTAAGGATCAAAGCATGGCAAGCGATTTCATCTTTACCCCATTTGGTCGTCGTCACCGATCTTTGGTGCATCGCATCGAGCCCGGGCACGCCGTGAATGTAGATGGGGGCCGATTGCGGCTAGTACATTTGGCAACGGGCACTGAGATTGAAATTCCAAAACCGGCGGTCGACGAGGGGGCGGTAGCCGCCGGATCTTCCAATTGGATCACCTACACCTACTGGCAGAACAATACTGGGACTCCGATCTCGTCCTTTCGGTCAACATGGAAGGTGCCTCCTCCTCCATCGTCGGCGGCTTCGCAGCTGATCTACCTTTTCAATGGTATGGAACCGCTTGCGCAAAACGCCATCCTCCAGCCCGTGCTTCAGTGGGGCACATCGGGGTTCTCGGGGGCCGGGGACGGCCCCTACTGGACGGTCGCAAGTTGGTATGTGGATCCCAGTGGCCACGCCTTTTTTTCACCACATCCTCATGCACGTGTGAACCCTGGTGACACTTTGGTTGGAGTGATGACACTCACGAGCCAGTCCGGTGGAAAGTTCAATTATACTTGCGAGTTCCAGGGTATTCCTGGCACGAATTTGCCACTTCTCGGTTCTCCCGAATTGGTTTGGTGCAGCGAAACTCTTGAAGCGTATGAGATCGGAAGCAGTGCCTCGCCTCCGTATGATCTCAACTCGGCGTTGGAATATCCTGCCACCCAGGTTACTGCGTTCGAGGCGATCAATATTCAGACGGGCTCCGTGAATCCGACGGTAACGTGGGCTGCTGTCAATTTAGTGACAAAGTTCGGAGAACATGCTGTTCCAGTAAATGACTCTTCAAGCAATGGTGAGGTTGACCTTTTCTATCCGACGCCTCCAGGTGGATTTGCATCGCTCGGCGGAAACATTACGACAGACCCTGCTGTCGGGCGCAACGCCGACGGCCGGCTAGAGGTTTTTGCGAGGGGCACGGACGGTGCGCTCTGGCACATCTGGCAGAACAGCCCCGGCGGGGGCTGGTCCGGCTGGAGCTCTCTCGCCGGCGGCATTACAACGAATCCTGCCGTTGGTATCAACGCCGACGGTCGGCTGGAGGTTTTTGCGAGGGGCACGGACGATGCGCTCTGGCACATCTGGCAGAACAGCCCCGGCGGGGGCTGGTCTGGCTGGAACTCTCTTGCCGGCGGCATTACGGCGAATCCTGCGCAGGCATCCAATTATGATGGGCGCCTCGAAGTCTTTGTGCGCGGAACTGACGACGCACTGTGGCATCGATGGCAAACTTCACCAGGTGGAGGTTGGAGCTGACGATTTGGCTGGAGCGCGGCAGGCGCTGCTCAAGCTACCTGCTGGCGATGTCATCCAATCGCAAAGACGGCGGCAAATTGGCGAGCTTCAGCTTCCTCCTCTTGCAGATCAATTGATCTTGATGAACATCCAGCTACTTCTAGCCACCATCAGTCTTGTCGTGTCACGCGGCCGGCTGAGAGAGGCTGGCTTCAGCCCCGGAGCCACTAGTTTGCGTTCCGGCAAGTCGCCCGCGCCGAGCTTCTCGCTCGTCAGGGCCTCGCGCTAGTGCTGGAACAAAAACTCTCGATGGTTCACCAGCGCCCAGAGAAGGTCTTCGGCTGCGGCGCGGCGGTCCGCGGCGCGGTCGAGTTGTGCGGCCAGCTCCGCGCCTTCGGCGTCGCTGGGAGGGCGATTGAGCGAGGCCAGGAAAAGCTCTTCGACGATCGCGGCGCTCGTGCCGCCGCCGGCCAAAAGCCGCGCGATGCGACCTTCAGGCGAACGAAGTTGGGCCTCGATCCCTTCGCCGCCGATCAATTCCAGGGCCTGACCCAGGTTCGATTCACCGTCGCGTTCGCAAGCGCAGGCCAAGGCACGCGCCGGACGGCCGAACGTGGCCAGAAAGCGGTTCTGGTATTCGCCGTCGGGCAACTCGATGGCCCGTAAGCCGAGCGGAAAGCCGCTGAACCTTTCCGGCACGCCGGTCACCTGCGCGATGGCGTCGAGCAATTGCTCGGCGCCCAGCAGGCGCGCGTGGCAGTGAGAAAAATACTGGTCATCGTCGCGGTTCGTCTCGTTCGTCGCGACCCCAAGCTGATACACCCGGGAAATCATGATCTCGCGGATGAGCCGCTTGCGGTCAAAACCGTGAGCGGCGAAATCGGCCGCCAGCCAGTCAAGCAGTTCGGGATGGGCCGCCGGATTTGAACCGCGAAAATCGTCGACCGGCTCGACAATGCCGCGACCGAACAGATGCCCCCAAATCCGATTCACCGCCGCCCGAGCAAAAAACGAATTGTCGGGCGACACGAGCCAATCGGCCAGCCGCTCGCGACGGTCGGCCTCGCTGGGAATCTCGGCCGCTGCCGCGCCCAACGGCTTCGGCTTCATCACCGCGCCGGTACGCGCATGTGCCAACTCGCCGGAGCGGAGCGGCAGGATCGTCTCTTCTTTGTCATAGATATGATTGAAGAACGGTCCATCGCGATAACGCAGCCGGGCAAAGAATGCCGCCAGGCCATAATAATCGTCCTGTGTCCAGCGCTCGCCCGGATGGTTGTGGCAACGGGCACACCCGATGCGGACGCCAAGAAAGACTTGGGCGACCTGCTCGGCGCGGTCTTCGGGCGTGCGCGGCAGCCGGTAGAAGCTGGCCGGCGGATGACCATAGTTGCCGCCCGAGGCCGTCAGCAGCCGCCGGGCGAATTCATCTTCCGGCACGTTCTCCGCGATTTGATGCCGGATCCAGGCGTGATATTTGATCGCGCCGGTCTTGCCGACGAAACGCTGGTTGCAACCCAGGCGGTCGGCCCACTTCATGGCCCAGAAATCGGCGTACTCGGGCTTGTCGAGCAACTCGTCGATCTTCTGTTGGCGTTTATCGGCCGACGCGTCAGCCAGAAAGCGCCGCACCTGTTCCGGCTCAGGCAGCCGGCCGCAGACATCGAGCCAGGCGCGGCGCAGAAACGTCGCGTCGTCGCACAATTCAGAGGGGGCGATTCGAAGGCGTCGCAAGCGAGCGAAGACAAGTTGATCGATGTGGTTGTGTTCCGGCGGGTTGTTCCAGGCAAAGCCCGAAGCGGAACGCAAAAACGCCAGGCGGCTGGTAGTGAACTGGTCGGCAAACACCGCGGCGACGGTCACTTCGCCGTCGGCCAGGCGTCGGACGAGTCCAGCGGGCGTGACCTCAGCCCTTCCCTCGGGACTTGCCGAGTAGTGGGCCAGATGGGTTACGTCGCGCGACGATCCGTCGGCCAACTGGACGACGACACGGAGTTGCTGCGCGTCGACGTTGCTTTCGAGCCAGCGTTCGGCGGGAAAGACCTCGATACTGACCGGCTTGGGATCGTTCGGGTTATAGGGTGCGCCGGCCGCAATCCATTCGACCAAGCGCTCGGCCAATGGATCATCGGCGCCGAAACGTCGGCCACCGCCGTGCGGCAAGCGCAGCGTCGGTTTGGCCACGAGCAAGCTTTCGCCCTGGTGCAGCAGATCGACGCGGCGGCCGGCATCGTGCCGCACGATGCGATCAAAATCTCTCGCCGGATCGAAGCCTCGCAGCGAGAGAGCGAAGCCGCCCTTGCCGCTCGGCGAGCCGTGGCACTTGCCCGAGTTGCAACCCGACTTGGTCAAGACAGGCAGCACTTCCAGTGAAAAACTGACGGGGCCTGGTTGCGTCGTTCCGGAGACGGTCACCGGGATGACAATTTGCGCATCGCCCAGCGTGCCAGTGATTTGGCAAGCCCCATCGCTGCTGCCCCGCACGATTCCCTGCGGGTCGATGCTGGCGCATGCCCCGGACGGCGCCTGCCAGCGCATCTCGCGAGTCACGTCGCGAGTACGATCGCCCTCTCCAGCCGAGACAACGAGCTGGACCCGATCACGACAGCCGTTTAGAACGACTTTTGCCGGGGACACCTCGAGCGGATCTGTGCCTTCGGCCGCGGCGCGGTCCGTCGCCAGGCTCAAGGCAAGAACGGCAATTGCTGCGCGGCCGCGCATGCTGGTTCTCCTTTCGAAACGGACGTAAAATAAAGTTCACGTCGTTTCGCAGATCGTACGTTTCGTCCGGAAAGTCAACTATTAGTACATCGGCGCAATTCTACTAATTTGTGGGAGAGTGTGGCAATGTTTGAGCATAAGAGGCGATCCTGATGCGACGCACCCAGCTCACCCTGAAGACGATGTTGTGAGGCGCAATCGCTGGAGAAGCAACACGATGGCAAAACGCGCTTGTAAGGCGGCTTGGCTGATGACGTTCGTGTTTTTTGCGGTTGGTGCGCTTTTTTCAGGCATGCGATTCGTACCGACGGTGGGTGCCGACGACGCCGGACCGAACGCACGAGTGGACCCCGACGATCCGATGTTCGCCGGACGTTTCAGCGGGCGAGTGACCGGCCCTGACGGCAGGCCTCTTCCCGGGGCTCGAATTTTCGTCGTGCCCCTCGATCGACAGTTTAACACCGAAACGACCGCCATCGATGACGCCGCGCGAGTGCGGGCCGAAACCGACGCGGACGGCCGCTTCGAGTTTGACGCTCCCGATATGACCTACACCGATATCGACGGTCTCGCCGCGCGCCGCAAAGGCTTGATCAGCGCGGGTGCCGACGGTTACGGGCCAGACTGGATTTTTATCGAGGAGAGGCCGAGGTCGGCCTTCGCGCCGCCAGCCGGCCGCATCAAGCGGAACGATTTTTCCTTTGAGCTCGCCCAGGACGATGTGCCGATCCGCGGACGCTTTCTCGGTCCCGACGGCCAGCCTCTGGCCGGGGCGCGCGTCCGGTCGACGCACGTCATGGTGCCCAGGCAACGCAACCTCGACGGTCTACTCGCTCGCGAGGCGAATGCAAGCGTTATCTCCAGCCCGCCGGATTACGAGCGTCATTTCTATTATCGGCCGCACCAAATCCAGGGACTGACCGCCGAAACGTCGACCGATGCCGAGGGGCGCTTCACGCTCTCGGGCATCGGCCGCGAGCGGTTGGCCCAACTGACCGTCTCGGCGCCCGGCGTCGTCGATACCGATCTGACCATCATGACGCGTGACGCGCCTGACTTCGCCACTCGGCGAAACTTCAACGGTAAAGCAACGTCCACCATTTACGGGGCCGGGTTCACGCTCAAACTGCAAGCAGGCCGGTCGATCTCCGGCGTGGTGCGTGATCGAGATTCTCATCAACCGATCGCCGGTATATTGGTTGGCATTGGATCGGAAAACTTTGTGCCCTCCACGCCAACTCATCGGTTTTCTACTGGCGCGGGGCGATGGCGATGCGCCCTACACCGTCCGCATGCAGCGTTGGGCCGCCGTGGCAGGACGCATCGTCGACGAAAAGGGCAATCCTTTGAACGTCTCGATCTCGCTGGGCCAAACGCCTATGCAAACCAATCCGGACCCTGAAGTGGGCGAGCACCCTGGCGTTGCCGCCGGCGCCGACGGACGATTTCACATTGACAGGCTCGTGCCCGGCCAGCGCTATACCGCCCGTATCTTTCGCCAGCAGCGCTTCATGGGAACAGCGTTCGTGAAGCTTGTATTCAAGGCCGGCGAGGTGCGCGACCTTGGCGACATCCGCGTCAAATCGTCCGCCGACGTAGCGTCGATATTCCTAATCGGCCGTGCCACGTCGCCGTTTTTCGGCCTCGCGTCGCTGCGGTGGCATGACCTCATATTGAAAGCCGCGCGCAGCGAGTAGCTCCAGGTGTCCCGGCAAAACTTCGTAAATCGGGTCGTCGGCAACCAGCCGCCCTGGCGCCAACTCGATCATTGCGCTCCACGCCTTGGCCCATTGGGCCTTCCATCATGCCCTCGGCGCAATTCTACCGTTTGTCGGATGATGCCGCAAAAGCACGGCACGCTGCCTGAAATTCGGTCCCATTGGCCGCTTAGGAACCAGTCCTAGTCACAAGAGTCTCGCGTGGTGGCTATCCGGTCGGTGCGTCCGCCACGCCGCGTTTTTCTTCACGGCGTAGCGGCGATTTTCTGTAAGTCGTTGCAGTGCGTTGCCTTAGGTAGAAAAGATCAGTATTGACTCAACCCGTGAGGCGGCTATAATTCCCGCGCGTGGCAAATTCGGCAAGCCTGGAAGGAACGCAAAAGGCTGTCGTTTGCAAAAGCGCTAGGTTGTGAGCCGTTTACGGACACAGCGAGCTAAGGGCTAAGTTCGTTTTGGCGACATGGAGGAATAGGAACTTTCGGTATCTGTCGTGTCGACAGTCCATCGGAGGTCCCGCTGAGACTAGCCTTACCATCGGCTAGGAAGAAGGGTGGTTAGCGAATTATGAAAACTGTGTTCACGACAGGAGAGGCGGCCAAGATTTGCAAGGTCAGCCAGCAAACCATTATCCGCTGTTTTGATTCAGGACAGCTCAAAGGGTTTCGCGTGCCCGGCAGCCGTTTCCGCCGCATTCCCCGCGATCAGTTGTTCCACTTCATGCGCGACAACGGCATTCCCACCGACGCGCTGGAAAGCGGCAAACGCAAGGTGCTGCTGGTCGATGACGATCAAGAGCTGGTCGAATTGATCAGCGACGTGCTGGAGCGAGACGGTCGCTTCGAAGTCCGCACGGCCAACAACGGTTTCGACGCCGGCATGATGGTCAAGGAATACCGCCCCGACCTGATCGTGCTCGACGTGATGCTGCCCGACATCAACGGCAAAGAGGTTTGCCAACGGGTGCGCAGCGACAGCACCATGGACGAAGTGCGGATCATCTGCATTTCGGGCATGGTCGAAGAGGATAAGATCGACGATCTGCGATTGTCGGGCGCCAACGACTTCTTGCACAAGCCGTTCGAGGTCGAAGCGCTCATCGATCGCATGTGCCAGTTGCTGGAGATGGAAACGGCCTCGGCGGTGGCGCGCTAGGTGATCGCTGAGTACTGAGCCATTCATGCCGGAGCCCGAGGCCGATTTCGACCGTCGCCTGGAAGCAGCCAAGCTCGAGGCGATGGCCGAATTCGCGGCCGGCGCCGGTCACGAGATCAACAATCCTATTGCCGTGATCGCGGGCCGCGCGCAGCTCCTGCTGCACGATGAGACTGATCCGCAGAGGCGGCATGAGTTGGCTGTCATTCACACGCAGGCGATGCGTGTGTACGAAATGATCGCTGATATGATGCTCTTTGCTCGGCCCCCCGCGCCTCGTATTGCTCCGTGCGATCTGGCGAGTGTGGCCCGCAAAGTGGCCGAAGAGCTTGCGCCTGTCGCCAAAGAACGGCAGGTTGCCCTGCACCTCACGACCAGCGCCGTCCCACGCGTTGAGGCCGACGCCACGCAGCTTGCCGTCGCCTTGCGCGCCCTCTGCGAAAACGCACTGACGGCCGTGCGGCGTGGGGGACAGGTT
>DASSFG010000395.1:0-6833 GCA_035694685.1 Pirellulales bacterium | reverse complement strand
GTGTTCGGGCGGGTAGACGTTGAGCACGCCGCTACCGAGCACCGCAATCGTCCGACCGCCGGCCGCCAGCGCGCCGCGATGGGCCGCCGCATCGATGCCGCGCGCCAGGCCGCTGACAATGGTCAGCCCCGCCCGCGACAGGCTGCCGGCCAGCCGCTCGGCCGCCGCCAGGCCGTAACGTGTGGCATGGCGTGAACCGACGATGGCAATACTCAGTGCGTCGCGCGATTCCAGCGTGCCGCGCACGAACAACACGCCGGGCGGATCGCAGATTTCTTCCAGGGCGCGCGGATACGCTGGGCTGCCTAGCGACACAATATCGACACTGTGCTGGCGGCAGAAATCAATCTCCGCGGCCACGTCAATTTCCTGGGCTGCACGCCGCAACGCCGTGGCGAGTTTTGAGCCGATCCCAGGCACCGCTCGCAAATCATCTGGTGACGCGGTAAAGATCGCCGACGGCGTACCGAACCGGTCGAGCAGCGCTTGGCGCAGACGTGGCCCAATGCCCGGCGCCAACGACAAGCGCAGCATGTCGCCTGTCTCGTCGTTCTTTTCGTCGGGAGGCAAGAGGCTGGACATCGTCGGTGTGAGGTTGATTCCTTGAGCCAGTAGCTACGCCCCACCACGCCGGCATTATAACGCCGCTCGGCTGGCCCGTTTAGCGGCTTTGTAGGTCGGGCTTTTTAGCCTGACGTCCTTCATTGTGAAGGTTGGCCGGCCTCGTTTCACTCGGTTGGTCCCACCCTACGAGGACGGCAGCGTCATCCGAGCAACACACTGTCAGGACACTACCGGCGAGTCGGACGTCTGGTCAGGCACCACAATTCATGCTAGATTTGGGGCTTGTCGCACGCCCGTACCGCACCCAAGATTTCGTACCTGCGCCCATGGCAAAACCGCATCGCGTTCTGAAAAAGGCCAACCACGGCTCTCGTCCCGCCAATAGCAAAGCCCGCCGTCTGAAACGCAAGCAAATCAAGACCTGAACCGGAGTCGGTTGATTCCGCGTTGACCCGTTTGGGAGTCGTGCGTGGCTAAGAGTGGTTTAATTATCGACGTCTCACAGCTCGACCTGAGCCGGGTCGTGGCCGATCTCGATGACATCCGCCGGCATAACCCGCAGCGGTTCGAGATGGAGCAATTGACCGCCATCGTTTTGGAAGACGAGCAGGGACAATTGGGCGTTGGCTACAAGGACGTGCGCCACGACGAGTTTTGGGCGCGCGGCCACATGCCGGGCATGCCCATCATGCCCGGTGTGCTCCTCTGCGAATGCGCCGCTCAGCTTTGCAGCTACCTTTCACAGAAATACGACCTGCTCGGGGCCAAGGTGCTGGGCTTTGGCGGCATGGACGAAGTGCGCTTCCGCGACCCCGTCTATCCGGGCGACCGGCTGGTAATGGTGGCGCAGTTGGTGAAAGTGCGCCGAGGCGCCCTCGTGGTCAGCCGGTTTCAGGGGTTCGTGCGCAACTCGATGGTCTGCGAGGGCATGATCAAAGGCGTGCCGCTGCCTACCCAGGCGGCGCCTCAAGCCAGCGCCGCGCAAGGCACGGCATGATCTTCCCCTTTGGCGACGATGTTCCGGCCCGCAGGCCGCCGATCGTCACTTGTGCCATCATCGTACTGAACGTGCTGGCCCTGGTCTGGGTCGACCTGCTTCCTGACGTGAACCACAAGCTGGTGTTGGTCGAGCGAGGATTTATTCCGGTCCGTCTCGGTCAAGGGTTGCAGGGCCGGCCGATGGTGTTCGAAATTGAAGACCCGGCTGAAGGTCCACAACGGAATCGGCCCGCCGTCTTGAAGAAGCAGGTCACGTTGCCCGCCGACCGCGCCTCGATTGTCAGCTCTCTCGTCACTTCGCTGTTCTTGCACGGCGGCTGGTTGCACCTGCTGGGCAACATGTGGTTCTTGTGGATCTTCGGCAACAACGTGGAAGACCGATTGGGGCACTTCCTCTACGTGTTTTTTTACCTGGGGGGAGGCGTGCTGGCCAATCTTTGCCATTGGTGGAGCGACCCCGCAAGCCAGGTGCCCGTGATTGGAGCCAGCGGGGCGGTGGCGACGGTGTTGGGGGCCTACGCGGTGACTTGGCCGTGGGCCCACGTTCGCTGCGTGGTGGTGCTGATCATTTTCATTACCGTGGTCCAGTTGCCCGCTTTAGCGGTGCTCGGCTTCTGGTTTCTGACGCAGGTACTGGAAGCCAGCCAGCAGGTCGATCTGGGCTTGCAGGGCGGCGTGGCCTTCTGGGCACATATCGGGGGCTTCCTGGCGGGCATGGTCTTAATGCCCTTGCTCGCCCGCCGGCCCGAGCCACCGCCTCGTCAGCCGCCTCGACCACCGCTGGAATACCAGGTGTATGGCGACAGGTGGTAAAAATCGCTCTAGGCCCGCCTTGGTTTCTTCGGTAGATTTTGCAAACTTTACAACCCGTCGGCCCGACCCCATCGACGCCGCCGGTCCGGCAAAGGCCGCTAGCAGGCGGATTTTGCCGATGCCAGCGGCGCCGAAACAGGACGGCGGGAAGAGCGTTGCCGTCTGGCTTGCCTTTTGCTGACAAGCCACGGCTCAAGCCGATCGCATCGGACGCGATCGTTTACCCGCAAAGATTGCTGGAGTTGAGAGCATGGAAGCTCGTCTTGTGTCCACCGCCTTCGTGGCGGCGGCGCTGGTGTCGTTGGGCGCCAGCCCGCTGGTGTCGCTGGGCGCCAGCCACCGCACCGCCAACTTTATCGTCCGGGCCGCCAATCCCGAGGTGGCCAAAGAGGTAGGGCAGGCCGCCGAGAAGTATCGCCGCGAGTTGGCCATCGAATGGCTGGGAAAGGAGATGCCGACCTGGTATCAGCCTTGCCCCATCGTCGTGGAGGTCGGCCCCCGGCTAGGAGCCGGCGGAGCGACGAGTTTCATCTTCGATCACGGCGACGTGTTCGGCTGGCAAATGTCGATCCAAGGCTCGCGCGAGCGGATTCTCGACTCGGTGTTGCCGCACGAGGTCACACACACCATTTTCGCCAGCTACTTCCGCCGGCCGCTGCCCCGCTGGGCCGACGAAGGCGCCAGCAGCACCGTCGAGCACGAAAGCGAACGCCGCAAACAGCAGCGGATGCTGATTCAGTTCTTGCAAACACGCCGCGGCATTGCCTTCAACGACATGTTTGCCATGAAACAGTACCCCAAAGACATCTTGCCGCTTTACGCCCAGGGGCATTCGTTGGCCACGTTTCTCGTGGCGCAAGGGGGCAAGCGCGAGTTCTTGCGGTACGTCAAAGATGGGCTCGACACCAACGATTGGCGCGCCGCTACCGTGGCTCATTATCGTTACGAAAGTCTCGGCAAGTTGCAAAGCGCCTGGCTCGCTTGGGTGCGCAGCGGCAGTCCTTTGCCCTTAACCGGACCGGCCGGCGAAGAACGCGACCCGCGAGAGCTGCCAGAAGAGCTCCCAGCAGAGCTCATAGTGACGAACGATGCCCGACAGCAACGCCCCTCGGCGAGTCTCGTTTATCATGAAACGAGCGAAGATGACAACGTGGCGTTGGCGGCCGTCACGCCCGGCCCGATTGTCGCGCAGAGCAGCCGGCTGAAACCTGTCGAGCAAGCGGGAACGGTACTGCGGCAGTGGAACAGGCAGGCGAAGCCTGACGCCAAGCCGGCCCCGTCGAAAGGCCGGTCGAGAGGCCAGTCGGTTTACGCCGGACGCAATTAGGTTTTCCGCCGGAGACCGCCACGGGCACTTCAGCCGACTCAGCGGCTGCCCAGTAGCGGGGCCAAATGATCGTCGCGACGACGAATAGTACCCCGCAGCCGAATACGTTCAACCAGAGACCGATCAAGTAGAGGTCAATCATAGGTATGGTCCTGTCGAGAAACGCAACACTTTCAACGCCAGCCCCATGTAGGTCAGGCTTTCTAGCCTGACGCCGCCTTGACCGAATCGCCCGGCGACGACCCGGTCACGGGGCCCTGTAGGGAACGCCCTCCGTGGCATTCCGCCAACTGCGACTTGACGCTCCTTTGCGCTTCACGGAACGCCACGGAGGGTGTTCCCTACAGAATCTCCAAACCACATCTTCAGCTTCCACAAAGCAAAAGGTCAGGCTCTCCGGCGATGCCGTCAGGCTGGAAAGCCTGACCTACGGTGGTTCCACTAAGCGGTTAATCTTCGTCACGGTCATGAGGCGGAGGCCGCCGATCGCCATGGTCGCGATGCGGTCCACCATGATGGCGGGCATCGCTTTCGTGCGGCGGTCGTCGGTGCGATGACGGGCCGGCATGCTCGCCGTGGCGACCGTGATGACCGCATCCGTGATGGCCGTGCGACGACTGCCGGTCGGATACGTGTCGATGCGGCGTTTGGTCCGCGTGCCCATGCGAACGATAAGAAGCGTGCCTCGCGGGCGGCGGACCAGCATGCTCGCGATGACCGTATGACCGATGGCTTCCGTCATGCGGCCGATGGTGAAAATCAGCGTGCTGCGGCAGCCCGTGATGGCCATGTGAATAAGCACCGCGGTGCGACGGGCCTCGCCCGTGCGCTTGTTCGTGACGAGGGCCGCGGCCATCATGGCGCCTGCCTTCGGCCTCGGGCCTTTCGGGGCGCTGTACGTCACGGCCGGAGCGAGGCGGCGGGGGTGGCGGCCGACGGCCGCGCGGGCCGTCTTCGGGAGAACGTAATTCCATCCACGGCGGGCGGGGACCGCCGCGGCGCCCGTGCGACCAACTTGGCGGCCTGCTTCGCGACGGTCGATCTCGCGCGTCGCTGCGGTCATCGTCGTGGGGCCCGCGGTCGGCGGCAGCGGGCCCGTCGCGTCGAGGCTTGTCGCCGTCATCACCCCTGACGGTCATGGGGAAGCCACCGGCCATCGCCACCAGGGCGACGGCCGTCCAGAAGGCATTCAATCTCATTCGGCACAATCCTTTAATCAGCGTTACATGGAGCGGCACCGTTGCTCGCCTGATCTCTTAGTAACGCTCGGACGTGCCATACCGCCGCGCAGCAGGCAACCTACATCGCCTGGTGCTCTGTCAGCGGTGCTGTGGTGGGCCAGATCGCTAGTCTACCGTGTTCAACGGCAGGCCGGCGGCCCGATTGTAGAACTCATCGGTGTCGAGGATCGTTTCGGTGTTCGAGGTCGTGCCATAGCCCTCGTTGGAGTTATTGATGAAGGTCTGCAAGCCGTACGGATCGGCCGGCCGGCCCAGGTACCGCTCAAAGAGGCCGTTGATCTGCCGCGTTAAAAACTCGTTGCTGTTCAATATGGAGGTGGCGAACTCGACGTGCGTCAGGCCGTGAGTCAACTGGAATTCCCAGAATGCCAGGGCGCCAGGATCCGGAGCGCGTTTCAGGGCATCCTCATAGACGGCCTTGATGAACCCGTCAACCGTGCCGCCGGCGTCTTGGTAGAACTCGTCGGATGAGATTAGCAGAGCGGAGGTGCGCTTTTCGGTGCCGGGTCCGCTGCGCACGCCTTGGCTGTTAATCGTCAGTTGCAAATAAAAATTCTCGCCAGACGGATCGGCCGGACGGTGCAGATACGTCTGGTACGCGTTGTCAATCTCTCCGCGGAAGTAGCCGTACGGAGGCGTCGATTCCAGCAGAATCGAGCCGAACGCTTGCCGGTCACCGTGATTTTTTTCGAATTGGCCCGTCCAATAGACGACGTCGGCCATCGTGACTGGTCCGGGCTGGGTGTCTTTCAGCACTTCGTACACATACCGCTCGTCAGGCGTGCCTTGCGTGCCATCGGGCAGAAGCGGGGCGATGTTGGCGCTGTCGAGGACCACCGCGTTGTTGGCCGTGTTGGCGGTGTCGACAATGCCCACGATCACCGGGTTGGTGTAGACGTCGGTATACGTGTGCGAACCCGTGACCAGGTAGGTCGTGCCCGATTCAATAACGTTGCCGGCTGTGGTTGCCCCGTCGCCCCAGACGATGGTGGCCCGAAATTCGGAGGCGGGCGTGCTGCCGTCGCCTGCGGTAAAAGCGGCCACCGGCACGTTCGTCAGCGCCTGGTTTTCGTAGCCGCTGATGGCCACAGGATTGGCCATGATAGGCGCCGCCGACGGCACGCTGCGCACTTCAAGCCGCTCGCCGGCGAACGTCTGGCCCAGCTTGTTTCGGCGGGTCCGCGGGGCGGAGGTATGGCGCGCACGACGCGATTTGCCGTGTGCGCCGGCAAATAAGCTGTTGAAGACGCCTGCGAAGAATTTCATCGTCGGTGCTCCCGATTATCTGATACCTCCGTTATCGGCCGTAAATCCGTCACGGGTTGCCGCCATTGGACCCGCGCCCAAAACTTTGCCCACCTTGCCATGTCGCTGGCCGACAGCACTGCCATTGGCGCGGCTTGTGAGGCTTTTTCCACAAAGTGACGTTCCCGGTGCCATGACGTTTTCCGGGCACGACGCGCAGGATCGTCGCAACCTGCAAAGCAGGATCGATCGTCTCGGCCGATACTATGCGAATTCTTTAAGAAAAAATCTTGATGGTCTTGCGCGGCTGACTAGCATGGAGCCTAACGTCACATCTTCTTTGTCACTCGCAGGCACCAAGGGCTTTTTTCTCATGCTCAATTCGTTCTCGAGGAACCCGGCCAGAAAAGGCGCGTCGCACGTTCGCAGTCTCTTCGCTTCCGCCAATGGCAAGCGGCAGCGGCAACGTCGAGCAGGTTCGTCCGTAACCAACTTCATGCGCTTGGAAGCCCTCGAGCCGCGGCAACTCCTCTCCGGCAGCCCCGGCACGACGGCGACCGTGGTGGCCGATACCAGCGGCAGCAGCTACTATCCGAACAGCGTCACGCCCGGCAATGTGCTGACGGGTGTGGCCTTCAACGAGA